>NZ_AUTO01000345.1:0-32134 GCF_000498055.1 Pseudoalteromonas sp. TB51 | reverse complement strand
CCTGCCGATTTAATTGGGTTATCACGGGTAGAATCTAATTTTACATCTAGCTCTGCCGCTATAGTCACTTTTACTTTTTTGCCTTCAAGCTCTTGTATTTTCCAACTGGCAGGCACTGGGGTTGGTAAATCGCGTGCGCGCGTTTCAAACACAATTGCGTTTTCATCAGAGGACTTTAACGTCATCTTTTGCTGCCAAGGCGTGGCATCTGCATCAAAGTGCTCTTTTTCAATTTTACGAATAAGTGTGCCAGCAATAATTTGCTCACCAAAGCGTGCTTCTACGTCGCTTTGCTCAACATTATTACCGTTTGTGTCTTGTAATTGACCATCAACAACGCGTACTAAGTTCATTAATGTGGCGAGGCCTAAAAATGTTTCACTACGAGCTTGTGCGTTTAATGCGTCTAACACGATACGGCGGTAACCTTGATGAAAAGAAGTACGGCCAGCGGCGTTAATACCACCCATGCCTACTATTACGGGTAATGCTGTCATAATTAACCTTTAAAACGTGTTATAGGAGAAGCAAACAGTTTAATTGGATTAACCACAACACTTTGTGCTTTAATAGCCAAATATTCAGCATTAAAGGCCAAAAAGTACTGGTCGGAGCATTCACATGCATAAAAAATCAGTAAACCCAGCGTTAAATATTGCCATAGCAGTGTACCCGCATTTACTTATTACCAGTTTAACACTGCCTATTGAAATGCTAAGAGCGGGTGAGGCTTATGCAAAAGGCCATTTAAGCCACACGGATTTTAGACCACTTAGTATAAATTTAATTGCTAAAAATAATGAGCCAATACAAAACCGTACTGGGCTTGCCATAGTCCCCGACTGCACCACACACAACGCGCCCTACAACGACCTAATTATTGTGCCTGGTATATGGCGAAACCCTCGCCCTGTAGTACGTACTAATAAAGAAGTGGTTGAATGGCTACAAGAAAGCTTTGAAACCGGCAGTCATATAATTGGTGTAGGCACGGGTAATTGCTTAGTTGCAGAAGCGGGCTTACTAGATGGGCACCCTGCAACAACCCATTGGCATTACGCCAAACAATTTAGCAACGACTACCCGTTAGTGCGCTTAAAGCCCGACTTTTTTATCACCCAATCTGAGCGCATGTATACGGTAGCAAGTTTAAATGCCCTTGCCGATGTAATCGTTCATATTATTAGCCAATACTATGGCAAAGCAGCAGCTCAACATGTAGAGCGTAACTTTTCGCACGAAGTACGTAAACCATACGAAGATCAGCGCTATCTTGAAGGCGCAGTTGACCGCCATCCAGATGAACTCATAGCGCAAATTCAGTTTTGGCTTAAAACTAATTTAGCCAGCGAGTTAAACTTACAAGAAGTAGCTGCCCAATTTAGTTTGAGCTACCGTACATTTACCCGCCGCTTTAAGCTTGCAACTAATCAAAGCCCTATAGAGTATTGGCAACAATTACGGGTAGAAGGCGCTAAAGAGTTATTAGCTTCATCTAATTTAACGATTCAAGAAGTAGCACTTGAGGTCGGCTATAATGACCAAGGACATTTAACCCGCGTGTTTAAAAAAGTGCTTAGCCAAACACCAAGCGAGTACAGAAAAGTAGTGCGAAGAAAACTATTTGGCTAATACAAAGCTGCAATTAAGTGGCTTTTTTCCTTATATAAATTACACTATTAGCTAAAATCCTAGCTAGGTTATTGTATGAGCGATGAAATAAAACAGCACCTTTTTGAACAACAAAATAATGGCTCAGTGGACGAAAAGTTATTAAGGTTACTTTCGCTTGTGCGCAAACATCTTAAAATGGATGTGGCGTTTATATCAGAATTTACACAAACAGATCGGGTTTTTAAGGTGGTCGATAATCATACCGATAACCACTGCGTATCAGTAGGTAATTCAGATCCTATTTGTGAGACTTACTGTAAAAAAATTTCAGACAACGACCTTGAACCAATAATTCCTAACACACATAAACACCCTATTACTAAGGCTATGCCGGTCACCAAAAAATTAAATATAGGCGCTTACATAGGTGTACCGATTGTTTTAGCATCAGGCAAAACGTATGGTACCTTTTGCTGTTATAAAACCACATTTGATGACAACTTAAATGATAGAGATCTGGCTTTTTTAAAACTAATTTCAGAGCTTGCTACCGAGCTCATTGAACAAAGATCACAATCAGACACCATAAGTAATGAAACAAAAATACTGATTGAAAATATTATAAAAACAAATGCCATCACTATTTATTTTCAGCCCATTTTTAACCTAGCGACGAATCGGCTATCGGGTTATGAATCGCTTTCACGCTTTTTTACTCAACCTTACAAAACCCCCGATGTATGGTTTAAAGATGCCGACAACTTAGGACTAGGTGAAGCCCTAGAAATTCTTGCTATACAAAACACCCTGCATTGTATGGATGAACTTGCCCCACATGCCTACGTGACTATAAATACATCCCCTGCACATATATTATCGGGCTCAATTAATAATGTATTACAAAATGTTGATTGCACCCGCATTATATTAGAAGTCACAGAGCACTCGCCTATTTTAGATTACCAAGCTATGCGCGCGGCACTTGAGCCATTGAGAAATAAAGGCGTAAAATTAGCTATTGACGATGTAGGCGCTGGGTTTTCGTCTTTTCAGCACATATTGGAGTTAGAAGCCGATATTATAAAACTTGATATAAGCCTGACTGAAAATATAAATAACGACCAAAGAAAGTTTTTACTCGCAAAAGCATTATGTGGTTTTGCAAAAGCAATTAATTGTACGATTGTAGCTGAAGGTATCGAAAATAAAGAAGAGCTTCTCACATTGAGGCAGCTAAAAGTAGATAACGTCCAAGGCTACTTTATTGGTCGCCCTGCGCCTATTAACGAGGCAATCGAGTACCAAGCAGTCACGCTTTAGCTAATACACTCATATAATAACGCCACTAAATTAGTGGCGTTAAATCAGTGGCTTTCTGGGTCGTTAAAGTCTTTTCGGTAATAACGTTTTTGATAATTTTTTACTTTAGTGTGCACGCCTTTGCTTAGGCTTTTAAATTTTGCCTCCAGTACATCTACACCGTATAAAATACCAACCACCAGCACCGAAAGTTTAATGGCAGCACCTAAATTGTCGGTGGCTATCATTACGCCAATTGAGGCAAGCACCCAAATGGTTGCAGCTGAGGTAACCCCTACTACAGCGCCGTCTTTTGCAAGCATGACACCTGCACCTAAAAAGCCAATACCTGTAATTATTTGCCCCACTACACGCGAATGATCAATTACATCGCCTTGTAAGTTAAACGCGGTTGATAAAAACAAATACGTGCCCAGCGTTATGAGCGCAGATGTACGGATACCCACAGGTTTACCGCGCAATTGCCGTTCTAAGCCAATTATAGCACCGCAAAAAGCGGCGGTGCCAATGGCTGCCCACGAATAAGGGGCTACATCAATTAAATCTAAAAAAGTCACTCTTTACTTAAAACCTATTAATTATTAGCAATGGCCACTGCGGTTCTTAAACGTTGGCTACCAAATGCTGACATTTTACTAAAATCACTGCGCGCTATAGGCACGTACTGGCAATCTATTGCGAGCTGTTTGTCACTGCCTGGCTCGCAAAATGGGTCATGAACATACACGCAGTGCTCATCAAGGTGGGTAACGCACACCCAATGAGGTGATTTTTTACCATCAAACCGGTATGTGCTAATTAGTAACAGCACACTAAAGCCTTGGCTTAACCACTGTTCAATATGCTCAAGCTCTACATCTTTATAGCTAAGTGGTATATTTGCCTGCGCTATACCATCAACAAATTGCTTATGCACAGTAGCAAGCACCACTTTTTTATTTTCATTACGTACACCATCTAAAAACAAAGGCTCTGTGGTATTTACCATTACCTCGCTTTTAAAGCCGCGTTTATTAGCCGCAAGTGCTAAACCAAACGGATGGCAACCACCGTGGCCCGATGTCATAAAAATGGTGGTGCCTTCGCGCCAAAGTGCCAGCTCATGTGATTGGCTAAGCTCCATTGTTGGCTTAAGTGCCCCCATTGCCATTAATAACGCCGCAGGCCCACAGGTAAACTCGGTAGTTTGTTGGTACCACGGCGTTAACCGCGCTACTTTTAGCTCACGCGTTTGGCGAATATTTTTTTGCATTCGCAGTGCATCACTATGATCGTCATAATAATCACTATATTGACCAAACACTCTGTAACCCAAGCTTTTGTAGAGCCCTATCGCACTTTCGTTATTTACCGCCACTTCTAATCGTAAGTAAAGTCGCCCACGCTCGCTGGTTTGTTTTTCAAGCGCAACTAATAGCATTTTGGCAATGCCTTTACCTTGCATTGTGGGTAGTACAGCAAGCGAATATAAACGTGCTAAACGTGTGCCTTTATGGCACCACGCCAGCCCATAGCCGCATACTTGCTCGCCATTATTGGCAACGAGCAAAATACCGTGCTTAGCACTTAACCAGCGCTTTAAACTGCGCGGGCTCAATTTATCGTTATTAAAGCACGCGTTTTCAACGTCAATCAATGCGTTTAAATCACTGCTAAGTGCTTTTCGAATAACAAGGTTACTCATGTATTAGCCACGGCCTCGCGCTTCTAAACGTTGTTTAAATTCGTCCATAATGATCATGTATAGTTCGTCGCCTAAATAGCCATCTTCTACTTTGTGATCAATACTTGGATTGTCATTTACTTCAAGCACATAAGCTTTGCCCTGATGCTCTTTAACATCTACGCCATATAAGCCTTTACCCACAGTTTTACATGCTTTTAAAGCGGCATCTAACACGGCTTTTGGTAACTCAAAGGTAGGTAGCGTTTCAAAGCCACCAGAGAAAAACCGTTTAGCATCGTGATTATAAATTTGCCAATGATTACGCGCCATTAAGTAGCGACACGCATAAATAGCGCGGCCATTTAATACACCTACTCGCCAATCGTATTCTGTGTACATGTATTCTTGTGCAAGTACCAATGCGCTATATTCAAACAGCTCGGTTAATTTAGCTTCAAGCTCACTGCGGTTTGCAACTTTAAATACACCTTTTGAGAACGACCCTTCAGGCATTTTTAAAACCAGCGGATAGGTAAACGACTCTTCTAATTGCTCAAGCGTTTGCGCTGATTGATCAGCCACTACCACCGTTTTTAAGCTCGGCACTTTTTGATAATTAAACGCATCGTGTAAATACACTTTATTACAACAACGTAAAATAGACTCAGCATCGTCAATAACCACTAAACCAAGGCTTTGCGCTTTGCTTGCAAGGCGGTACGTTGGATGGTCAATCGCTGTAGTTTGGCGAATAAATAACGCATCAAACTGGGCTATGTTGTCTATTTCTTCAAAGCTTAATGCTTGCGCATTAATACCATGCTTAGCCGCTGCTTTTATAAAGCGGGCTATGGCGTCTTTATCGCTCGGTGGTACTTTTTCGTTATGATCAACAAGGATTGCCATATCCCATCTAAAACGGCGCTGCACAGTACCAATGCGCCATTGGGTTTGAGTAAACGTATTTAGTTTTGCTACAAAATTGCTGTATTGCTCATCGTTCAAAGTGCTAAGCGAACCTTGCTGTAACAAGCCTTGTTCATCTACATATAAAATAGGCGCTGGGTATTGCTTAAATACCGATTTAGCCGCTTTGCTTTGTAGCTCGTTTAAGGCATTACCAAAGTAAATTTCGCCATCAATAGAGCCAATATTTAACATAGGAGCTTGACCGCTTCGAAGCGCGTTTATTGTTTTAACACTGGGTAACACCTGGTGTTTGCGGGCCTCTGCAAGCAAAGAGCAATAGTAACCCTTACTCAAGTATTGGCTTGAGTCGCATAAATTAATAATGCGGGTTTTAGGTTCATTATGTTTTGGGTAATCACGTAAGTAACTATTAAACGAAATCACATTGTCGAACGATTGAGCAAGTGTTTGCTCGTTGTTATCAACCACTATTAAGGTTTTAAACACGACTTTTCCTAGTTAAGTCAAAAATATAAAAAGCATGCCTAATAAAATACTCAGCACTATAAATAGAAACACCCAGCGTACTAAGTGGGCATTGCGCGTATCACTTAATACGATGGGTGCTTTAACAAATACCTACTGTAAGTGTTAGCGCTTAAATTGCTTAAGCGACATCTGCTTTATATGCCCTTTTTAAAAACCACACAAACGAGATATTTTTAGCGTGAAGATAAAAAATATTGATTAACTATATTTTCCTATTAATGCAGATTAAAATACGCAAAATTAATATTTTATGAGCGTTATAAATGTCACATCCTGCCTGCCCACAGTGCCAATCTGAATATGTTTACGAAGACCAGCAACTGCTTATATGCCCTGAATGCGCCTATGAATGGAACCCAAATAGTACAAGCGATGAAGGCACAATTTCAGTTAAAGATGCCAACGGCACCCAACTTACTGATGGCGATAAAGTAACCGTAGCCAAAGATTTAAAAATAAAAGGCAGCTCACAAGTCATTAAAATTGGCACCAAAGCGGTCGTAAGGCGTGTTCTTGATAAAAAAGATCACGAGCTAGATTGCAAAGTAGATGGTATTGGCGAAATGATGGTAACAGCGAAGTTTGTGAAAAAGGCTAATTCGTAGGTCGGATAAAGGGCGAAGGCATCCTGCATGCCTCGCCAAAACGATCGAAATGATTGATTTTTATTTAGTTATTGGTGAGCATTCGTTAACAACCGCTAAACCCAGGTCTATGTGAGCGACAATATAGCCATATTCCTTCTTTGACAATTTGCCAGTTTTATACAGCTCTTTTGCCGACTTATGGTTCCATGATTCACCACATTTTGACTCTGGAATTTGAAGCTCTAGGGTCAGTAGGTATTCCTTTTCTTTATCTATGGAATACCCTTTTTTAACAGAGCTTTTCGCACAGAGGCTAAGTGCATATTCAACCGCAAACTTGTCAACGCTTGGTATACCAACAAACTCCACATCACACCCTAAAACACGTTCGCCAGAAGCCTTCGTGTAATAAAGCTTTCCTTTAGTGCAAGCTGTCAGTAAAAAGAGCATCGCGGATATTGATAAAACTCTATGAATCAAAATACTTCCTTGTTTACCTAGGAACCCCCCAAAACAGAGGCAATAAAATAGTTTTTTAAATTAGCTACCTACGAGCAAAACCCACTGGTATGTTCCATTTATGCGCCTTATATTTTTACAGTACTCATTGAGTCGAAATGTTAGCAACTACATTTCTTATATCTTCAGCAAGCCTCACTATTAAATTGTCCACATACACTGTTGGATTTTGCTCATGAATATAGCGAGCATCAAAAAAAAGGTTATTATACCTTTCCAAGCGCTGTATGAGAGTACGTTCGCAGACTGTTTTTTCATACCCAGAAACTAGCTCGTCTTGGTATTTTTTAGGGATACGATAGAAAAGCTCAGTTAAGCTATGCCCACGCTTTGTTTTCTTGAAACTTTGGTAAATATCTTCATCAAGTTCAATTTTAACCTCTGTTGAAAGGAAAGATTTCAAATAAATCTCAATTGCAAGTGCAGCCAAAATTGAGGCAGACCAGCCTTTCCCAGCTTCTAATAAGATCACTGAAGATTCTTGATACTCATTTGCTGTTCTCCAAATACGTATATCAGGTATTCGCTGCATAAATTATCCTATAATGAAAATATAGAAACTTATTAAACACCACTTCGAAGGCTTATGACACACCAAAACGACTGTTAATAGTGTTGTAGAACAAGTTACCTTTGTCGGATGGCGCTTCGCTTATCCGACCTACATATAAAACTAATGCTTTATAAAATTTCTACCACATCATATTCGTGGTTTTTGCCTGCAATGGTTAGGCTTACTTCATCATCAAGTTGTTTGCCTAAAAGCTGTTTACCCAGTGGTGCTTCGGCTGTAACAACTTGAATAGTTTGTCCTTTTACTTCAACCGTTAAGCCGCCTGCGGCTGGGCCTAAGTAAAACCATTTTTGTAGGGCGTTTTCATCTTCTAGGCAAACGAGTGAGCTTATAATCACTTTATTGTGAGTGGGCTCTTTAAAAATGGCTTCAAATTGTTTAATGCTTTTGTAGCAATCGTTTACACGCTCGGCTTGGCCTTGTGCTAAATAAGCGGCCTCGAGTCCTAGGGTATCGTACTGCGTTTCTGCAACGCTTTCTTCGTGAGTGGCGGCGTCGTGCGCGGCTTTTGCTGCTTGTTTTGCACTGTTTAATTGTGCTTCGAGTGCAAATTTAAGGTGTTCTATTACGTGGGATTTATTCATGAAAGGCGCTAATAACCAATACGGTAAACTATGTGGTTAATTTTAACGTTATAAGGCGCTTAAAACCATTATTTTAAGCGCCTGTATTTTAATGCTGATTTTAAAAGTATTTATTGCTAGGGCATATCGAGCAACGCTTGCGTTTCTGCATCTTGTTTTTCTTCGTAATTTTTAGCACTTAACCCTAATAGCTCGGGTAACGTGGCGGCAATACAAATAGATGAGAACGTCCCTACTACAATGCCGGTAAATAGCGCGATGGCAAAGCCTTGTAATGGTGCGCCCGCTAGGAGCCAAACATTTGCAACTGTAGCAAGCGTGGTGCCCGATGTAATAAGTGTGCGCGTTAAGGTACTTTTTATGGCGTTGTTAATAATACTTGCGGGGCTAAGCGCATTATTAGATTTAACACGTAAAAGCTCGCGTACTCTATCACCTACTATTATAGAGTCGTTAAGTGAGTAACCTATAATGGCCAGCAAACTGGCAAGTACGGTTAAATTAAACTCAATACTTAATAGCGAAAATAGCCCCAGTACCAGTAATAAATCATGCACTAACGCAACTACAGAGCCTACGGCTAAACGCCATTCAAACCGCACCGCTAAATAAAGCATTACTGCAACCATGGCTGAAAATAGCGCTAAACAACCTTGTTCAAACAGTTCATCACCCACTTGCGAGCCAATATACGCTGATGATAAAACCTCGGCGTTAATGTCTGCATTTTGTGTAATGGCACTTTGCCAATCACTACTATTTGCTGTTGAACCGCTGGGCGCTTCGCGTAGTTGAAAGTGATTATTACCTTGTGCGGTTAGTTCAAACTCGCCATTGTGATTTTTAGTAATAAATTGCTCAAGTTGTTTTAGCTCAACACCTTGGCTGGTGGTAAATTCTGTTAGGTAACCACCGGTAAAGTCGAGCCCAAAATTAAGCCCTTTTTGACTAAGCGTAAATACCGATAGCAGTACAAGTATGGCGCTCAAAAGCATGCCCGAAAAACGCAGACGTGTACCCGCCTCGCCCTTTAAAAAAATGTTAAGCATGTGCATTTACTCCTGCTTTTTTAGCCATTTTTAAATATACCGTTTGGCTTAGTACTTTTGATACGTACACGCCAGTAAATACCGAGGTTATTAAGCCAAGTGCCAATGTTATGGCAAAGCCTTTAACTGGGCCGTAACCTATTCCATATAAAATAAGCGCGGTGATCATGGTGGTTATATTGGCATCAAATATGGTGTTAGCGGCTTGCTTGTAACCTTCTTGAATAGCTTGATAAGCAGAGCGGCCTTTTCTACGCTCTTCTTTTATTCGCTCAAATATAATAACGTTGGTATCTACCGCCATACCAATGGTAAGTACCAGCCCGGCAATACCCGGAAGTGTTAACACAACCCCTGGTAATAACGACATTAGCCCCACAAGCGACGTTAAGTTTAATAACAGCGCTACGTTTGCAATAAGCCCTAAGCGGCGATACCACATTGCCATAAAGGCAAGTGTAATACCCATTCCCAGCATCAATGCGGCCAAGCCGTTAGTTATATTTTCTTGACCTAGGCTTGGGCCAATTGTTTGCTCGTGCACAATAGTAACCGGTGCTGTTAGCGAGCCTGCGCGTAATAATAGTGCTAAATCGGCTGCTGCTTGTTGGCTTTTCATATTGGTAATACTAAAACGTGAACTTAAATGCTGCGCAATATTCGCCACATTTATAACTTCGCTTTTTTTTACCGTTTCACCTTTAGCATTTTGAGAGTACTCAGAGTAAACCGTGGCCATAGGTTTACCAATATTTGCTTTTGAAAACGCTGACATGGCATCGCCGCCTTGTCCATCAAGGCTAAGTTGCACAAGGGGTTTACCCCAGTCATCGCGCCCTATGGTGGCATTATTAATATGCTCACCGGTAAAAATTGGCACTGGGTCAAGTTTGATGGACCCGCCCGATTGCATATCAAATGTTTGCCCACCGATTTCTTTTAACTGATAAAACCCAAGTGATGCAGTTGCACCTATAATTCGCTTTGCCTCTGTTGGGTCTTGCACGCCAGGTAGCTCTATGCGTATACGGTTTTTACCTTGGCGCTGAGTGACGGCTTCGGTAATGCCTAATTCTTCTATGCGTGAGCGAAGCGTTGTGAGCGTTTGGCTCATAACTTCTTTATCAAAGTTGCTTCGCCCTTGCTCTGAATAGGTGAATTTTGCATTTTTAATATCACCATTACTGGTTGTTGAAACTGCTAAATTAGCAAAGCGACTTTGTAGCTCATTGATTACCGGGGTAAGCTTTTTCGCTCCATTTGGGTGTGCATTTATTTCAAAGCCGTGCCCTGTTTGCAGCACTTTAAGGCCGTGCGCTTTTTGCTTAATAATAATTGATTTTGCTTGTTGATACGCACTGACTAATTGCTCATCAATTGCTTTATCTAAATCTACGTCGAGTACAAATAACACACCGCCGTTTAAATCTAGTCCCAATTTGATTGGCGATAAACCAAACTCTTGCAGCCAAAGTGGGCTCGTTGCATGTTCTACAATTTTAACTTGCGTGTTTGGATACTGCGCCTTTATAGCCGCTTGCGCTTGTGCGCTTTTAGTTGGCTCGTTTAACAAAATATTTATAGATGTTTGATTATTTAGCCCTTGCTCAACTTTTAAGCCTTGGTTATTTAAAAAAGTAACTAATGCATTAGTGCTTGGCACAGCTTGTGTTTCGCTATGAGGTGCATTGCTTACATGTAACCACGATTTATTACGGTATAAGTTGGGTAATGCGCTAATGGCTAATAAAACCAGCACAATAAGCATGGCTATATAGCTTAATTTAAATTTAGCCATAAACGGCTTGTGATCTTTTTTTACACTTAACATGGTGTTTCCTTATTACCAGAACCGGTAACGTACTTTTTAAAAGCACAATTAATCTCAAGGCCTAAACGTAAAACGTTAAAACCTAATAAAAATTAAATAAGAAAATTAAGCGTGATAGGTGCTTGCTGCGGTATAAAGTAAATTAGCGTCTTTCCAGCCACTAAGTCGCGACTTTTTGCTATGCGTTACAAGTGTATACCATGGCCGTTGGGCAATAAACGCGTTGGGGCTTAGGTATATTTCTCTAAAAAGGGTGTGTGCAAAAAATTCAAATACAACGTCGTATTCAGGCTCACTTTGCGCGACATGTAAAAATAACGAAGAATTACTAGCCGTTAACCTAGGTTGATGAGCGTCAAACCCTGTTTGATGAGTTTTTTTGTGCTCATTTCCCTTTACTGATTTTGATATAGGCAGCGTTTTAGCTAACTCAACGCTATCAGCAAACACACTCAATGAGGTGGTTACAGTGTTTAATTTATCTGTCGCGCACTGCGCACTACTTTGAACACTAAAAAGCGCACAAAACAGTAAAAAAGCAGATATAAACACACGAATGTTAAACATGGTTGCGTCAAACTAAAATAAGGGATGCGTAGTATATATGGGCAAGTATTTAAAATACAATGCATATTAATTAAGTATTTTTTGACTGAGACCCTTAATGCGCTCTAAACACAGTACTATAAAACGCGCCGATGCCATGACCTTAAAACAAAGCATTAAAACGCTGTGGCCATACATTACTAAATTTAAAGGGCGCGTACTTTTAGCCCTTTTAGCGCTTATAGGAGCTAAAGGCGCAACTCTTTTAATGCCTTGGGCATTAAAAGAAATTATCGACTCGGTTGATAAATCAATCAATCTAGTTTTAGTTATCCCTGCATTACTATTGCTTTTGTATGGTGGGCTTAGGTTTGCCAGCGTGTTTTTAGGCGAAGTAAGAGATGCGGTGTTCTCGCGTGTGACAGAGCACGCGATGCGTGATATTGGGTTAAAAGTATTTAAACATTTACACTCGCTAGAGCTTGCTTTTCATCTCGATAGGCAAACCGGTGGAATAAGCCGTGATATAGAGCGTGGTACCAGTGGGCTGAGCTTTTTAATGCGTTTTTTAATGTTTAATATTGTCCCCACCCTTTTTGAAATACTGACCGTTGCTATTATTTTTGGCTCGCTATTCTCTATTTGGTTTGCATTAATAACCATATTAACGGTTGCTATTTATATTACCTTTACTGTAACAGTAACGCAGTGGCGAAACCGTTTTATACGCGAGGCAAACGCCGCCGATAACCTTAGTAATACGCGCGCCATAGACAGCCTGCTTAACTACGAAACTGTTGAACGAATGTTAGAATATTTATATGTAGAAAATAATAAACCTATAGAAAACATATATAACAAAGGTTTAACTCTCTACAGTTAAAAAGGGGTTTCAGTAACATAACTGTAGAAGCAATTTTCTTTAAAATCACAAAAAAATACCTGTCTATTTTTTTTAAATAATACTTATGTGTAGAAAAAGCGAATTGACCAAGTTGTTAATGCTCAGTATGACTTCAAAGACCAGTACAAAAATCGCTAAGTATCAGAAACCAGTGGAAACTTCGCTACATACTAAAAGTTTATCCTCAAAAGACATAATCCGGGCTGTAGTGGTCAACTAATTTTGGCCACAGTTTTAGAATCTTTATATCTAACCTCAGATTCATTTGGCGCTAAACCTGCATTATAATGATGCGGCCTAACATTGTTGTAATATCCATTTATGTAATCACTTACGCTATATTTAGCGTCTATAAAGTTTCCATATCCACTCTTTGGCATCCATTCCGTCTTAAAGCTTCTAAAAAATCGCTCCATTGGCGCATTATCCCAACAATTTCCACGTCTACTCATACTTTGTGTGATTTTATAGCACCATAAACGTTGGCGATATTTTAAACTTGTATAGTGGCTTCCTTGGTCTGAGTGAAACATTAATCCTCTTGGCCGGCCTCTGCTTTCATACGCAAGTTCTAGCGCTTTTAGCGTTAAGTTAGTATCTGGCGACAAAGACATTGCCCAACCAACGACTTTACGTGCAAATAAATCAACAACGACTGCTAAGTCCAAATATACGTCACATCACAGCACCACACCGTATTCGGCTCAACAACATCAAACTGCCTACCTAGCAAATTTGGGATTTCAAGATGCTCATTTCCACCCCGGTTATATTAATGTTGTGGCACTTGGCAGCTCTCTAGTTTTAATTTAACCATCAGCTTAGCGGCGCGATAACGGCTTAATTCAAAACCGTTATTCGTTGCAATTACTGCGATTGTGCGTGCCCCAGCCGAACCACCACTCATTGCATGTATAAGCTTTAACTTCCGCTTCTAACCTTACTTGCTCTGGTGCTGGCGTTGCATCCCTTGTGGCCCAATATTTATAGCTGCTGCGATGAACATTAAATACACCACACAACACGTTAATTGGGTAACGCTCTCGTTGATTTAATTTCTCAATTAACGAGAATTGTTCAAGGAGTCGGACATTAAGAGAGCTGTAGCCTTTTCTAATTCAATGCGTTGTATTTGCTTTTTAAATTCGCGGATTTCAACTTTTTCGGGTGTCATTGATGAAGCCAATGGTGACTGGCCATTCCCTTCTTGCTTTAATTGAGTAACCCATTTACTGACGATTGATTTACCCACTCCCATCACCTTAGTTGCATCTTCTTGTGTGTAGCCTTGGTCAACTACAAGCTGTGCTGTTTCTAATTTGATTGCCGCAGAATACGTTGCGCGTTTTAATTTCGTCATTTTTTCACCCAGATTTGTATGCTTAATAGCATAACATTTCTTTCTTAATGGGTGGCCAAATTAACTATGCCACTACAACCCACATCTTTGAGGTTACCGACATAAAAAGTGTCATGTGAGCCAAGATACCCTAGATGATGGGTCTCAATTTCACCACAAGCCTCATCGTCATGTTTTTTCTTCTCAAGCGCAGCAACTTGAGCATCAGATAAAATTACCCCATCGTTGGCCACCTTATTTTCAAGAGCTTTTAATCGCTTTTCGAAGTTTTCTAAGTCATGGCGAAGCCAGATTGACTTTTGTATTAGGTCCGATGCTTAGATCACTTTCCCGAAATAATAAATTAAACATTCTCATCCATTATAAAATTGAACCATAACACCGCATATTCCGAAGCTAATAACCATTAGTAAGATAGGCATTCTTATTATTTTCATTGCAAATAAACCTAGCACAACCAAAGCCATATCTATTGGCGTAGATACTGCGCTGATAAATATAGGGTCAAATAATGCTGAAAATAATAAACCAACAACGGCTGCATTTATCCCCCAAGTAGCACCTGCAACTTTTGGTCTTGAAGCAAGTGTCTCCCATACTCCTTGCAAACTAAGGACTAATAAAAGACCCGGTAAAAATATACCAACCGTAGCCATCAATGCACCAATAATTTGATGGGGTTGTGATAATTCAGCGCCTAGAAATGCAGCCAATGTAAACATAGGGCCAGGGACAGCTTGTGCTGTTGCATATCCAAGTAGAAAACGGTCTGTAGAAATTGCATCTCCAATAGTTTGCTGTAATAAGGGTAATACAACGTGTCCTCCGCCAAAAACAAGACTTCCTGCTTGGTAGAAGTCGGCAAAAATATTCAAAGGCGCAGGCATCACAATAACAAAAGGAAGGATGACTAGAAAAGAAATAAAGAGTATTAACGGGAGTAATTTAAGGCGATTTTTACTGTTGCTTACCGTTATGATGGGCGTTCCATAAAAAGCTCCCACTATTGCGGCTGTTATCAAAGCGAAAATCTGAATACTTAAGTTAGGAATACATAATAAAAAAATAGCAGTGAATACAGCAATAGAAATGGATAGTTTTTCTTTACAAAATGCTTGGAACATGTTGTATGTTGCATCAGCTACCACCACTACAGCGAGTAACTTTAATCCGTGTATAATGCCTGAAATCAGACTGTTTGAGCTTAAGTCTGTGCTTGCGATTGCAATAAAATACATCAAAAGAAAAGATGGTAGCGTAAATCCGATAAATGCAGCTATCCCTCCAAAAATTCCAGCACGACGTAGTCCAATAGCAAAACCTATTTGACTAGAGCCTGGGCCAGGTAAAAATTGACTCAAAGAGATTAATCTTGCGTAAGATGATTCATCTAGCCATTTAAGTTTTTGTACGAAGGTGGTCTGAAAATACCCTATATGTGCAGCAGGTCCTCCAAAACTTACACAGCCCAAAATTAAAAACTGCCAAAAAACTTCAGCAACTTTATTCATACACCTTTCCTATAAATAAGTCATTATTGGTAAAAATAATCAAGTTTGAACATGCCTACCGAAGTTGGATTTTAACAAGTTTAACGTTGAATTATGATATTTTTACGGCAAGTTATTTTTTATTACTACTTTGCAGTCTAAATAGTGGCTGATTATTCACAAAACTGACACCTTCTGCGGCATGACACGATAAACAAGCTGAGGTTGCTTTATCAAATCCCTTCCATGCAGTGCTTTTATCTTTACTGCTAATATCATCAAACACTTCTTTCCATGTTTGATTAAGTAAAAGTAGCTCTGCATTCTTCCTTCTAGCGGGTCTTTTCATAAGCCCATTATTAATAGTTATTTTAATTTTCTTCCATTGGTATGCAGCAAAATCATAATTTTCATCTTGTAATGCTTGATAAAGGCTCTCATACCTTTGCCCCACTTCCAGCATAGGCTGATCAAATCCTCTAAGATAAGTTTCCAGCTTGTTTATCCTTTTTTTGCGATCATCTTCATCTAAAAGCCAATGCTTTGAATACTGTGTTTTCTCTTGGTTATTAACCTCAGTTTCCTTTGCTATTGAGCTGCACATAATCAGTGTGGTGCATACTGCTAGGAGAATCATTTTATATTTCATTGCTATTTCCATTATTAGTTTTAAGAGCCTTCAATATTACTCTTTGTAGTATCTCATAAATGTGGCAAACCTTTTTATTACGCTGGCACATGTATCATCTCAATTTGTTCCGGACTGGATGTTAGGTCCATGATCAATATCCGAAACTTTTAGTTTAATAAAATCACAGGCGCGTCATTTACAGTCTAATGCCAAATTAAACACAGTTTATTCTCGCAGATTATCTGCCAGTTCTAACCGTATCCTAATTAGCCATATTTCTTCGAGTTTAAGGGGAAGCTTTTGAGCTACTAAGGGCAGATTAGAGCTTGAAATCAATATGAAGCCATAAATAATCTGCGATAAACGGTAAATGCAGCTATTATTTTCTGCATTTACCATCTTCAACTGAGTTTAGAAATTAATGTGAATGACCATGTTCGTTCTTGAACATTTTTTCATCTTTAACATCCATAACTTTGCCAGCTTTACTTACGATAAATAGAAGCGTTTGATTATTCTGCGCATTTGTCGCTTTCAGCAGAACAGCATCACGAGTTTCCTCTACAACAGTAAAGTTGTCCCTAGTAACTTTGTTCCAAGAGCTATCTAGTTTGCCAACTGACATACCTTTATCTTTAAATGTTAAAGCTTTAGCAGAGGTTTGAGCTGCTTGTATAATTTTACTTTTTTCAACCTTTCCATGACCTTCGGAATGAGCCATTACAGAAGTAGTAAATACAATTATTGTAATAGCAGCTAGTTTAATTAGTACTTTCATTTTGTTTCCTTATTAAAGTTTATTTAAGACCTTCAATAACGTAATCGCCATTGAAGATAAGTTGAATGCTAATATCTTGATTAGTTGTATTTTTCCAATACCAACCATGAGAACCATCAAATGGTACTGTAAAGCTACCTTTCATCTCATTTACTGTGGCAATTGCATATGATTCAAAATAGCCTGTAGTGTCTCCTTTAGGCTCTCCATGCAAATCAACAAATAACTCTGCGCCATCAGTTGTCCATTCATAGGTTGCTTTTTGAAATTGCTTCATATCAAGTTTGTACTCGATACCTTCACCTGCGGGAACAGTAAGGATCACAGAGTCTTGTTCACCATCAGAGTACTGTTGCGCTGAGGGCGTTGAAGCCTCATCATTAAATACCGTTAAGCCAAGCTTTTCACCAATACCAGTAGGGTCAATGTTGTACTCCGCTGGCAAAATGAATAAAACAAGTGTAATTATCGCTACCAAGAATGAAAGAATTGTCGCTTTGATTAATGAGCGACTGGTTTTATTTGATTCCATAAATATATATCTCATAATAATTAACTAACAAAATATCCGGTTAGTTGCATACCAACTAACATGAAGCCACCACACATTAATGCTGTATTTGTAGCTTTGGCAAAACGGTTGAAGCTTTCGAATTGACGCCAAAAATTAATGGCTAGAAGAATAAACGCCAAAGCTAAGAATTGACCAATTTCAACACCAATATTGAAAGATAATAAGTTTGTAGCAAGCCCTTGCGACGGCAACTCAAATTCTTGAATTTTGGTTGCTAGACCAAACCCGTGGAACAGGCCAAAAATAAGCACCGCTTTTTTAGGATTTGGTTGCTTTCCAAAGAAGTGTTTGAATCCACCTAAGTTATCAAAGCCTTTGTAAACAACTGATAAGCCGATGATTGCGTCGATTAGATAAGCATTAACTTGAATATTGGCAAGTACTCCACCCATTAACGTTAAGCTGTGCCCAATCGTGAACATACTGACATAAAGTAAAACGTCTCGACTGCTGCGTAAGAAAAACAATACACCGACTAAGAACAACAGGTGATCATAGCCCGTTACCATGTGCTTTGCGCCTATGTATATAAACGGCAGAACTTGCACACCCGTATTATTTTGTAAAAAGTTGCGTGTACTATCATCAACCCCATGTGCGAAGGCTTCAATTGAAGCCATCGACAGTAGAATCAATAACGGGTACAGCAAATAAGAAAGTTTGAATTTTCCAAACATTTATTTACCCTTTATTTTCTAGTAATTGATTGTCATTTTGCTCAGCCAGGCTTTCGTCTTTTGAATGCAATAGACGATATAACGCAGGTAGAACAAATAACGTTAAGATTGTTGAAGAAATCACTCCTCCTATTACGACAGTAGCTAACGGCCTTTGCACTTCTGAGCCAATACCCGTATTTAACGCCATAGGTATAAAACCTAGTGAAGCGACTAATGCAGTGGTTAAAACTGGCCTTAATCTGGTTAAAGCCCCCTTAATAATGGCAGTTTCTAAATCATAGTTTTTCTTAACGAGATCTCTAATAAAGGAAACCATGACTAGGCCGTTTAATATCGCTATACCCGATAAAGCAATGAAGCCTACTGCCGCTGAAATAGAGAATGGAATGTCACGAACTATTAAGGCGAATATTCCACCTGTTAATGCCAGTGGCACGCCTGTAAATATAATCAATGAATCTTTCAATGAACCTAATGCAAGTAATAGCAAACCAATAATTAAGACTAATGTTACGGGGACAACTATGCTTAATCTTTGCGAAGCTGATTGTAGTTTTTGATATGTGCCGCCATACTCAATCCAATAACCAGCAGGCAATTGAACATNATGGCTTGTTGCACATCTTTAACAAAGCTACCTAAATCTCGTCCGCGAACATTAGCTGTAACCACAACTCTGCGTTTACCATTCTCACGATTCACTTGATTTACGCCTAGAGCCATTTCGACATTCGCTAATTCCTGTAGTGGTAGATAGCCACCGCTTGGCAAGGTAATTGGTAGCTGCGAAAGAGCATCTACATCTTGTCTTTGCTCCTCTGGTAAACGAACCACTATGTCGAAGCGCTTATCACCGTCGTAAAACTTACCTGCAATCTCACCTCCCATAGCAACAGCAACTTGATTTTGAAAATCAGAAATACTTAAACCATACAATGCTAATTGTTCACGTTTAGGGTCGAAAGTTAATACAGGTAAACCTTTAGTTTGCTCAACTTGAATATCACGAATGCCTTCAACACCTTGAATCGACTTTTCAAGCGCTTTCCCAAGCTCCGTTAACGTATCAAAATCGTCTCCAAACACCTTAATAGCAAGCTCAGCACGTACTCCTGCTAATAATTCATTGAAGCGCATTTGAATCGGTTGTAAAAACTCGTAACGGTTTCCCGGAACTGGTGTTACTAAAGCTTCGAGCTCTTTAACAAAATCTGCTTTAGGTTTATCTGGATCAGGCCATTCACTACGAGGTTTCAGAATTATAAAATTATCGGCTACACTCGGTGGCATAGCATCCGTTGCAACATCTGGCGTCCCCACTTTTGCAAAAACGCGTTCAACCTCAGGTAGTGACTTTATTCTGTCTTCTAGCACCTTTTGCATTTCAATAGATTGGGTAAGCGACGTGCCAGGTATACGTAAAGCGTGCATAGCAATATCACCTTCATCTAAATTTGGTACAAACTCGCTACCTAACTTAGTACTCATAACACCGGCAACAGAAACTAAAGCAACAGCACCAATTACCACCACCCATCGAGCTTTTAGTACCAAGGATAAAATAGGCTTGTAAAGTGAAACACTGGCTTTCATGATCACGTTTTCTTTTTCAATGACTTTACCTTTGAAGGTTAATGCGATTGCAGCAGGTATGAAGGTGACAGATAGGATCATTGCACTAACCAGCGCAATTACAACGGTAATCGCCATAGGGTGGAACATTTTCCCTTCTACACCCGTTAAAGCAAAAATGGGAAGGTACACAGCAGTGATAATAAAGACACCAAACAGTGCTGGACGGATCACTTCTCGTGTGGCTTCGTACACAAGCAGTAAGCGTTCTTTTACTGGCAATGCGTTACCATTAGAAGCTTGGCTTAAACGGCGAAGGCAGTTTTCAACAATGATAATGGCACCATCTACAAGTAAACCAAAATCAAGCGCCCCTAAACTCATTAAGTTAGCACTGGTACGAGTTTGGATCATGCCTGTTACAGTCATAAGCATGGCAAAAGGAATTACAAGCGCTGTTAAAAATGCTGCTTTAAAATTACCTAGCAGCAAAAACAGCACAACAATAACCAAGATAGCACCTTCAATAAGGTTCATTTTTACTGTATCGAGAGTTTTGTTAACCAATTTAGTTCGGTCATAAACGGCATTAACAACAATACCCTCAGGTAGAGATTTATTAATCTCTTTTAATCTTTCACCTACGCCTTTGGCAACCTTTTGGCTATTTTCGCCTATTAACATGAAAACAGTACTTAATACGACTTCGCGACCATTTTGTGTCGCCGCACCAGAGCGAAGCTCCTTGCCTTCGGTTACCTCAGCAACGTCTTTAACGCGAATAACTCGGCCACTAGATGACGGTAAAGGAATATTTGCTAGTTGCTCAACAGTTTCAATTTGCCCCGGTAAACGAATCAACCATTGCGCACCACTTTTCTCTATAAACCCAGCCCCTTTGTTTTGGTTATGTTGATTAATAGCTTCAATTAAATTTTGCTGAGAAAGGCCGAACATTAATAACTTATCAGAGTTCAAGGCGATAAGTATTTCACGCTCATATCCACCGATAGGGTTTACCTCGACAACGCCTTCAACTTGCATAAGCTGCGGACGGATAACCCAGTCATGAACAGTTCTTAGATCTGTAGGAGTGATCTCACTACCATCTTTGTTTGTTGCCCCTTCACGCGCATCAACCGTAAACATAAAGATTTCGCCAAGCCCAGTAGAAATAGGGCCTAATTCAGGCTCTAAGCCAAAAGGGAGCTCAGATTTAGCGGCGCCTAAACGCTCGTTAACCAACTGCCTTGCAAAATAAATGTCAGTCTCATCTGTAAATATAGCAATTACTTGAGATAGGCCGTACCGTGAGACTGAACGAGTATATTCAAGGTTTGGCACACCTGATAGAGCTGTTTCAAGCGGGAATGTCACCCTTTGCTCTACTTCCAGAGGGGTATAGCCGGACGCTTCTGTATTAATAACTACCTGAACATTGGTAATGTCAGGTACAGCATCGATGGGCAGTTTTTGAAAGTTCCAAACGCCCAACATACCGACAGCAAAAACAAAAATGAGTATTAATTTGCTTCGCTCTATGGAAAATTTTAAAATCGAATCCAACATATCTTCAATTCCTTAGTGGTCGTGTGATGCGCCAGACTTTTCAATGTCAGCTTTAATGATGTAACTATTCGTTGTCACATATTCCGTTCCTAAAGGAATACCACTAAGTACTTCTACCCATTGGCCTGATTTGCGACCGAGCTCTAACATACGCACTTCGTATTGGTCTTCGAACTTTCCGTAAACTACCGTAAAGTCACGAAAGCCTTGCAAGCTTTCTGCTTTAACCGCCATATCAACGGTATAGCTATCTACTAAAACTTGTCCTGTAACAAACTGACCTTGGCTAAATTGGTTATCTGAATTATCGATAACAGCGCGATAGACTTTGGCTTGTTCAGAGGTCAATTGATAAAGTGTGTCTGATAGTGATGTCTTTACTGCATCTTTAAAGCCCGGAATATGAATATCTACTTCAGTACCTAATGTGATCTTGCCCTGATCCATAGGGTAAACATTTAACTCAGCAACTAGCTTTTTGGTATTAGTAATGGTTAATAAAGTTCGACCAGAAGATTGCTCACCGATACCGACGTTTTGTGATGTAACCACACCATCTATTGGCGCAATCACTTTATATAGTTGTAAGCTTTCATTTGCCTCTATAGTCATCAAAACCTGCCCCTCTTTAACCGGCTTACCTAACTCAGTATTAAGCGATTTAATTTCTCCCGGAAAACGTGCTGAGATATTGCGAATAGCATTTGGTGGCAGAGTAAGCTCGCCATAAACCTTTAAGCGCTCTTCCATTTCTCGACTAGCAATAATTTCTGTTTCAATCCCCATTGACTCAGCCATGACATCAGCTATTTGTGTACGGCCTTCGTAATTGTCATAAGACCACTGATAAGTTTTACCTTTATACTTTGCCTTTACTGTCACGAGGAACGAGTGCGGCTCATAAATTTCCATGTCACCACGAAGATAATTGTTCTCAACATAGAAGTTAATATTGTCAGTGCCATCTCCTAAACGAGAAAGTTTAACGTTTAAATCAACATCGTTTGGGTTTATAGCGCTCCCAGCCTTAGTTACAAAAACACGAAACTCTGGTGGTACTCCCGTTTCAAAAATGGCAAGCTCGATAGCAAAGTCACCATTACGAAGCATACGACCATTATTAGGTCCTTTTTCTACTTCTTGTACAGCTTCAACATTATTTTGTGCACATGTGACAGGGCTATACATAGATAGCCCTAACCCTATTTGAGTCAACGCAATTACAGCGGCAATAGATTTAAGTTTCATCATTTTCTCTCTTACATTGACACAGATGTGCCTGTTAATCGTTCTAATTCGATATTAAATAACTGAATATTGGTATACGCATCAATCAAGTCCGATTGTGCTTTCACTAACTCTTGTTGTACGACGTGCCAATCGGTATAACGATAGCTGCCGAGGCGATATGCTTCTTCTGCCTTTTTGCTAGCTTCTTCAAGGTATGGAATAGATTTGTTTGTTAAAGCGTCTATAACATGACGATTGTGTTTAAGTTTATGAGTCAGCAATAATGCTTGTGTTGAAATACGCTGATAAAGCGCATCTGATTTAGCTTTACTTTGGTTTTGCTTAGCTTTAAGAGAAGATATTTGACCTCTATTTCTATTATTTCCTCCTAGTGGAATTGAGATCCCAGCAGTAAATGCAAAGTCATCTACCGCTTCATTTCTTCTAATACCAGTAGAAATCGACCATGATGGTTTTTGTTCGACAATCGCCAAGTCAATTTCGGATTGCATCACATCTTGTTCAATCAAAAAACGTTTTAGCTGTGGATTAGCCTTTAAACCTTCTAAAGCGGTATTTAAGTCCTTCAAGCTTGGAATATTCGCTAAATTACCATTGACTGAAAAACGAGTATTTCCTTCCCACTGTGCTGCAAGTTGAGACTTAGAAGCTTCTATTTCATGCGCTAAATCTTCCACTTCTAATTCAACTAGTGATAGCGCAGCTTTTGCTCTTAACTCATCAACAATAAAAGAGCTACCTGCTTTAACTTTACGTTTAATTTGCTCGAGAGCTTGTTGAGATTGTCTCTGTGCTAATTTTGCCAAATCCAATTTCATAATCTGTGAAAGCAACTTGATATAGATACGAGCCGTCTCTGATGCAACATCAATCGCTTTGACTTGTTGTTCAATAGACGCAGACGATACCTTGGTATTTGCCAACTTTACTCGCGAGTCAATGTGGTCTTTTTCTAACAGCCAAGAAATACTGAGTGTAGTTTGTAGGCCCTTAACTCCCGAGTAACTACCTGTACCAAACGCATCTTCAGCTAAAGCGTTAACTATCATAGGAGTGCCAACACTTGCTTGTTCAACTAATGCTAATGCCGATTCTTTTTTATAAATGTAAGACCTTAGTTCTGGATGCTTTTTAAGCGATAAACCTATCGCTTCATTTAATGAAATTGTATTTTTTGCATGAGCAGATAACGTAACGCTAAACAAACCGATACAATTAAGCACCCTAAAAAACCGACTTACAATCGGTTTTTTAGTTGGATTTTTTCTAAAAAACATAAGTTTACCCTTTTAGACTTACTACCTATAAAACCGACCTTAGATCGGTTTTAAACTTAAAAAAATAAGCCACTTAGTGACCAAAGAAGGTTTCCATAAAGTGATGAATACCATCGATTGAAGCTGAAGAAACAATCACTAAAACCATAACTAATGAAAATGTTATACCTTTGTGAATTGGTTCAAGCTTCAATTTATCAAGCAGAAAATATATACGCTGCTCTAGTACATCCGCACCAAAATTTACCACTAAGCTTTTATTTTTTAATAGATCGCTTTGCGCATTAAGCTTAGCAACTTTTACTAGTGTACTGGCCACAAATAGTTTTGAAGTACCGCTTTTTATTACTGCGTTGTCGGCTTCTTGCTCCATTGCTAAAATCATATGTAGCTTCAGCCTTTGTGCTATCGGTTTTATAAAAAATAAACATAACAGGGTAAAAAGCCACTTCTTCGCAGGATCATTTGTCGCAATATGTGCCCTTTCATGTTTAATAACTACGTCGTACTCTTCACAAGTGGTTTGCTCAATAAGGGCTGTAGTGACAAAGCACTTTTTTGTAAAGAAACCACTCGTAAATGCAGATGCATTATCTGATTCTATTTGATATATATCCGTTTCTATATTCGTTGAAAAGCACATCAATGATTCGATTTCTTTTTTGTGGTTCCATAAAAGGCGCCCTTGACTTATTAAGACATACATTACGAAAAACAGCGCAACGCCAACGGTAAAGCCATGCCAGCTAAACCATTCAAAATGAGTCATATGGTGCCAATGTAATAAAGCAAAATCATATAGGCTATCCCCGGTGTGGTAGGCCTGAAGTATTAAAATTGCTGGTACAAAGCTGAGGGCCCAAGGCAATGATACAACTGTCCAAAGCAAGAACTTACGGGACTTAACTTCAATTTTTATAATTTGCTGACCAAGGAGCGAAAAAATCGCTGACAAAGAGACATTTGCCACAATAAAAGTAATTGAAAAGATAGCTAATAAATTAAAAAAAACAGACATATTTTTAAGCTACTCTTTTTCACTGTTGAGTTTTTGCTTTTGCTCTTCGATAAGTGATTCTAACTTATCCAACTGCTCAACATTGAAGTCTTTAGAAATTGAAGTAAAAGCTGCTATGAGGCTATTATCGTCTTCAGTTATAAAATCGCTTGTTACCGATTTAATAAGCTGGCCTATTAACTCATGCCTTTCAACTCTAGGCTGATAATGAAATGCATAGCCAATTTTCTCTCTAGACAAAAGCTCTTTCTTAAACAAACGATCTAACGTGCTTTGGTAAGTATTCAGACTTCCACCACGTAGCTTTTCAAAATGGGTATAGACTTGCTTCACATCTGAGGACTTATGCTGCCACAAATATTGAAGTACTAATTTTTCTAATTCACCTAACTTCATATGAGCCTCAATTTAAAACCGATTAATGATAGGTATTAAATCAAAAGTAAAACCGATGTTCAATAGGTTTTATTTAAATAATTATGAAAAATAATACTTTAGTGAACAATTTGTAATTAACATACCATTGAAAAATTTGATTTATGAGCTTAAAGACCGAGCCGGAAAAGGCTTCTAAAGTGATACGAATTTACCTTTTCGCTCCAATAAGCCCCCGAAAAGTGGCTCGTATAGCTATCTAGGTTAATGCTTTCAAAAAACAGAAGTATATTTCCGATAACTGCCTTTGAAGTCCTAGAAACGGAAGCTTACTTCCGTTTTGTACTTTAAGATTATAAGCCGGTATCTAATGAAAGCTCGGAAGTCCAACTCGTTTCTGCCCCAAAACGTGTTAAAGCAATTATTCTATAGGTCGGCTTTGAGCGATAACCGGACACTGAAAAAGTTAAATTTATTCCTGTGTTTTAAGTAGAAATCTAATTTTGTCCAATAACATTATTAAACGCCGTTTTGGGGCAAAATAACATGCTTAATTCCTAGCTGTTTTAATTACTTGTTTACAAAGGTAATTATTGGTGAAATTATCAGGGTATGTAATATACGCCGTTTCGGTGTGTTATAAACCACCAAAATGGTGTTCAATAAGCTGTTAGCTGTTTTGCTATGTTCTAGGCTTTTTTCAAATAAAAACATCGACTTTCTTTTTGTCGGTTAACAATAAAGCAGCCTTTTCTTGATATAAATCAAAAGTATCGTCTGATATAAATTTATCAAACGTATTAATTATTTCTTTCATGTAAGAGGCTCTTACTTGATAAGTCTGACGTTCAGGATATTCTTTAGCAAGTCCATCTAATTTCTCTGAACTATTAGAAAAATACTCCATAACATTAATTTTTTTATCAGGATCTACATCCCCTCCACCATAAGAAAGGATCCTAAGTTTAGACTCTAAACTATTCATATCTTCTCTTTTTTTGGATATTATGGGGTTTCCTGACTTACCTAATCTAACTGGTTCATCACTATCGTATTTTTGTGTGTATTCTCGTTCCATTTCATTCACATTTTTAACAATACTATGAAGTTCTTTTATACTCATATTAGAAAAGTTGAGCTCTTCTTTTTTAAATACTTTTTCATATGCACTTCCCTCAATTAATGATGAATCAAAAGCATTATTGTCTTTTTTTTCTTTAACTTTAGGATCAAGGTGAGTTGTGTTTATATTAATTTTTAAGCCACTTTCGCTTGTTTTAGTAGAAAAGCTTTTTATTTTTTCATCATCACTGTTTGTAAAAATAGATATTTTACTTTCAAATAGAGTAGGTAGTAGATTGGTGCTGATTTTCATAAAAATCCTTTTTCATATGTCGTTTTCTTTTATCGACATAATTTTATAAAACTTAAGCTTTTATTTTAGATTGTTTTCTATTAACGACTCATAGGGCTGAGTCGTTAATAGAAAGTTTAACTAGCCACCAGATCTTACTTCATAAGTAATTCCACCATAAGTAGATCCAGTTGTTGTTTTATTTTCAACTTCCCAATAATAAGTGCCTGCATTAAAGATAGAAGTGGAAACTGCTACGCTATATCCGCCAGCAACTCTATCTCCATTGCTATCAACCAAAGTCACTTTGAAATCATGTCCGTCATAGTTTCTTAAAATTGCATGAATTATCTTCGGGAAGGGGACACTTTTGTTATCACCAGATTAGACCGTCTTGCGCGTTCCGTTATTCACTTATCACAAGTTGCGGAGCGCTTTCAGGCAGAAAATATTGATCTAGTAGTAATTGACCAAGCAATTGATACATCTACTCCCACTGGAAGGTTAATGTTTAACATGTTAGCAGCCATTGCCGAATTTGAAACTGATTTACGCTCTGAGCGGCAACTAGAGGGTATTGCTAAAGCTAAAGAGCACGGCGTTAAATTTGGTCGACCAACAAAAAGAACCGATGAAATAGATTTAGAAATTTATAATAAAAGGAAAGAAGGTGTACCCATTGGTCAATTGGCAAAAGATTATGACTTGGGTTCGGCTACGATTTATAGAATATTGAATGATGTATTTGAAAAAGTATCAACTGAAGCAACAAAATTATCGCTAGGCTAGATCTCATTCATTCGAGATTTAAATGAATACTTAATTATCCCCTTATTTAATCGGCAATAGTTTACCGTTATTAAACCATACTATTTCCCATTTGCCGCTTCTGTTGGCTAAAATCACTGACATTTCTACCTCGATGTGTACTTTCGTGCTTATACCACTTTCATTAATTAAGTGATCTATTTTAGGCGGAGGAAAATCATTAAACACAAGGCTTTTTTACATAACTAGCTGTTCTAATAATTAAATAAATAACGCAGTAGTTAGTGGTTTTAACCCATATAAATGATCACTTAGTTTGTGAGATTAGTATTAATACTTCTAAAAAACCTGTTGCAAATAACAGGTTTCGATTTGTTGGCCTGCTACTTGCTCTGATATAAGCATTGTCGTTGCAATATTTAATAAGGGAGCAAATATGCAAATTACTAATACACCGTATGTTAATCATGCTGAGTCAGCCCAACATAGCGCGTTAAGCACAAGAATAAATGATGGACAGGCTACTAACACAACCAAGAAAACCGAAACAGACACCGTTTCAATCAGCTCTGCCGGTCGCAATGCTGAAGCTAAATGGCAAGAAATTGCAAATAAATACGATATGACCAATATTTCTGGAAATGAAGTAATGGGAATGGCTAAAGAGCTTTATGACAATAAGTTAATTTCTAGCGGTCAAATGCTTGATATGTATACACCACCAAGTATTGATTTTAATTTAGATGAAAAAGTTAATTATGTAGCTCACGTGACTAAGGAATTGGAAAGCCTAAAATTACATAGTGACGGGTCAGCTCAAATGAGAAATGCAATTGAAGCTAAGTCTAGAGTGTTTGATATTGTAAAACTTATTGGTTAAATACCCATGTTCGTGTGTCATTGTGAACATGGGTTGTGCTCTAATTCTTGTGTGTTAATTATTGAACGAAAACAGAATCACTCCAAAAACCAAATGGTGATGCTATCGAATTTGCTGAAACATTAACAGTACCACTTATATTTGATGCGCCAAAAAAATCGAATTGATGGAGGAATCCAGTAACTGTTTGGCCTGCACTACAAGTACTTAGGTTTGCTCCACATCTAGGAGTGCTAGATGTGGCAGATACACTAGAACCTGCAAACGTTGCGTTGTTTGTATTACCGTAACCGAACTGAAATACATAAACTCTAACTTGGCCACCGCCATGATTTTGAGTGGTTGAGAACTGATTAGCTGACACAGAATTCTGAACGCCCTCGGCCCTTTCGCAATAAATTACTCTCGTTCTGCATTTCTTCTAAGTTGAGATGAGATATTATCGTTTAACTCAAGCCAACTAAAGTCCTTATTCCAAGCCTGTTTAAAGCTTTCTCCTCCTTGTGAATTATCCAGAATTTCTTTTAAATCAAATATTTTTGAGAAATTATCTTCGTTTACGTCGTAACTTGACCACCCCCTAACTCCCAAGTCAATGTGCTCTAGAAAGCTCGATTTAAACTCGTTAGCTGCGGCCACAAAATCCCCGTTGTCATTTAATTTTTCAGATATCAGACTTTTCTCTTTATCATTAATAGAACCTGTAACTTCTAGCTCACCTGATTGACTGATTGATATCCCCCAGTCTTTATTCGCTAATGATGGTTGTTCGGCCGCTATTTCAGCCACAATATTGTCATACTGAGTAAACATTTTTTCAACAGAGTTGGAAACTTCACCACCCGGCATATAAAGATTCACAGTAGCGATTCGAATATTATTTAACGCTTTTTCTTCTGCTTCCCTTGTTGATACAACATTATTTGTTGATATATTCATTGGCTTATCATAGGTCGCTTTAGGCTCTTTAGGCTGATCATTATGATATATGTCCTTAGCTAGTCGCTCCATTTCACTATTTATTTGTTCTTTACCATTTACAGGTTTATTAATTTTCACTTCTGAACCGTTCGATATAAACTGCGATGCTAGATTAGTATCATTTGAATTAACTTTCATATCATTTTCCTTGTTCGTTATTTATTACTAGTTATCGGCAGGTTATTATCTTACTTTAGTTGTTTCTAATAAGAAAAATTAACTTAATATACATAGATAATAAGCATTACTTAAATCTTAGACTCGGCATATCTTTGTAGAGGTAATGTGGGCGTAGTTTTTTATACTTAATGGCTTCATTTATCTTCCTTGGGTATTTTTCGATTAACCACCATGCGAGCTCTAAAATATAATGCCGCTCAGATAAAGAGCGCTGCTCAAATGCTATTTTTACATCACTTATATGTTGATACGGCATATTTGTTTTGTCACATAAGTATTGTTGTAAATCGGGAGCCAATGAGTGTGAGGCAATAATTCTACAAAGCTGATGCAGTAAATTAAGCCTCTGAGTTTTTACTTGACCTGAATTAACAAAACCACGGTCTAATACCGCTAACTTCCATTTCCACCTTCGATGTACGTTCTGGTGCCAAATATTAACAGGAATAGGAGTGAAATCAGTTAAACTTACCCCGCATTTCCAACACACCGCTAGATCTGGAGCATCTAACTGGTGATATTTTCCAAGCTCTATTCGGTGAAAAGCAACTGCCATTCCACAATGTCTACACCTATCTTCCATGAGTATTAAGTGTTTTGGGCAAAAAGTATAAAAAGCCACTCGCCAAGCAATTCGATAATAAGCGTCTGTACTTTCAGCTAAGCATAGGGGACAATACTGCATGCCAAAACCTGTATGAGTACGATGATATAATTTAAGCGGTGTTATCCAGCGTAGCTGACCTGACAGGCTTGTAGACTCAAATAAACGCCCCTCAAATAGACTTAGCGTTGTTTTCTTTGCTTCCCTAAGTGTTACCCCCGTTTTTACTGACATCTGCTCTAACAACCTTTCAGGCGCTAGCCTATCTATATCCCTATTCCAAAGTTCATAACGCTTATTAAAAGCAAAATGACCAAAGCTTTGTACTTTCAGGCCATTGTGATGTGCAGTTCGCACCATCCATGAAGATAAACACTCCCCTGGTAATGGGTGCGGATGAGCTGGCTATAATTTTCCAGACAACATTTAAATTGCCTTGTCTAACTGACGCTTTCTTTGTGAAGGTGTTACCCAGTTTATTTTATCTAATACTATTGGTGTGATTGCTTCTATATTATTTTTAACCGCATAAACGGCTGCATCATTAAGTAATCGTGAAAGCTCTCCAATATAGCCCTCACACATTGAGAATAGTTGCATAGCTAAGCTTTTAGCATGTAAATTTGAGGGCTTTCTTAATGGCAACATACGTTCAAAACTCACTAGTAACCTTAAAAAATCCTGATTAAACTCCCATCGAGGTAATAATACTGGCTCAAAACGGTTAGCTAATTGAGGGTCTGACTGCAACGCCCTAAACGCGTCTTTAGTCCCAACCCCAACAATTGATATTTGTAACTCATTACCAAGGTATTTAAGTACATTCAAAAATGAATCGCCCCGTGTTTGCCAGAGACTCAATAACTTGAGAAACTGGAACTATGAAAAAATCAAATCGCTATACATCAGAATTTCGTGAACGTGCAATTAGGCTTGTTACCACACAACAGCATGAATACCCTTCTCTTTGGGCTGCGCTAGTATCGATTTCAGATAAACTGGGATGTACCCCAGAAACACTTAGAGCATGGGTCAAGAAATCTCAAGCTCAACCGTCTAAACCCTCTTCTAATACGCAATCAACTGAAGAACGCCTTGCCGTCTTAGAGCGCGAGAATAAAGAGCTCAAGCGAACGAATGATATCCTGAGGCAAGCTGCCGCTTTTTTCGCCCAAGCGGAGCTCGACCGCAAACAGAAGTAATAGTGGATTTTATTGATGCTTGCAGAGAGCATTACGGTGTCGAGTCAATTTGCAAGGAATTGCCGATTGCACCATCAACGTATTATTCTCATAAACAGATACAAAGAGAGCCTGAGCGACTGTCTAACCGCAAAAAGCGTGATGCTGAGCTGATAATACTCATTCGCGAAGTGTGGGAGGATAATATGTCAGTTTATGGTGCAAGAAAAATATGGAAGCAGCTACAGCTTGACGACCATCAAGTCGCCCGCTGTACAGTCGAACGATTGATGCGAGTTATGGGAATTCAAGGTGTTCGTCGGGGTAAAGCACATAAGACAACGATACCTGACGAGCAACAAGATAAGCCACTTGATTTAGTTAATCGTCAATTTACTGCTGAGCAGCCAAATCAACTTTGGGTAGCTGACATCACCTATGTTGCCACATGGAGTGGGTTTGTTTATGTCGCTTTCGTGATAGATGTTTTTTCACGATACATTGTAGGTTGGCGTGTATCAACGACAATGCACACAGAGCTTATTCTTGATGCGTTAGAGCAAGCTATTTGGCATCGTGGCAACCCCGAAGGGTTAATTCACCACAGCGACAGAGGCAGCCAATATTTGTCTATACGATACACTGAGCGACTTGCTGAAGCTGGAATTCAAGCGTCTGTAGGCAGTGTGGGTGACTCTTATGACAATGCATTGGCTGAAACAATAAATGGATTATTTAAAACAGAGATTATTCGCAGAAATGGCCCGTGGAAGAATGTTGATGCTGTTGAATACGCAACGTTAGAGTGGGTCAATTGGTTTAATAATCAACGCTTATTATCTTCAATTGGGTATATTTCACCAGCTCAATATGAAACAGACTACTATGATAATTTAAACGAGTCAGGTAAAGTGGCCTGACTTAAACAAACTGGTCTCCGATGAACTCGGGGCGATTCA
>NZ_AUTO01000344.1:0-20739 GCF_000498055.1 Pseudoalteromonas sp. TB51 | reverse complement strand
GAGCCGGTATGTTGCGTGTTAGTGATCTGCGCGAACTTTTTGCAGCCACGCAAACACTTGCCATCCACCCAAAATTACTAAAAGTTGAGCAGTTAACCATTTTAACCAACGGCGGCGGCCCGGGGGTTATGGCGGTCGATGAGCTTATTTTAAATTCGGGTAAACTTACCCAGCTTAGCGAGCAAACGCGATCCACACTCAATCAAGTTATTCCGCAATCGGATACTACATCTAACCCTGTCGATATTTTTGGCGACTCTGCTCCGGCGCGTTACAAGCAAGCATTAGAAATTTTACTTCGCGCCGAAGAAGTTAAAAACTTACTTATTATTCATACCCCTTCGGCACTGGCACCAAGTGAAGACTACGCCGATATGATAGTGCAAACCTTACAAAAAATACCAAAGATGGCACGCCCTTATGTAATGACCAACTTTATGGGTGAAGATGCTGCTTATGCCGCGAGGCGTGTTTGCTCTAACCACACTATTCCAACCTATCGTACGCCTGAGGGTGCGGTTGGCGCATTTATGCATTTAGTTAGCTATCGTCGTAACCAAAAACATTTAACGCAAACACCCGAATCAAATACCGATGATGCAAAAATAAATAAATCAGCGGCCACTACGCTCATTAACGAATTTTTAGAAGAAGAACAAAGCTACTTACCCACTCATCAAGCAAGCCAAATTCTTAGTCATTATGGTGTTGAGTGTATTCAAACAGAAGTAGCCTACACGCCCACAGAGGCGCGTGAGCAAGCAATTGAATTAGGCTTTCCGGTAGCGTTAAAGTTGATTAGCCCAAGTATTGCCTCAAAATCAGAAGTAGGGGGTGTGGTTCTTAATTTAAACGATGCAAACGAGGTTGAGCAAACCGCCTTTGCCATGCTGATACGAATTAAAAACACCTACCCAGATGCTGTTATTGAAGGGTTTTCATTGCAAAAAATGGCGCCGCGCGCCGGCGCTAATGAGCTGCGAATCGCCATTAAAACTGAGCCTAATTTTGGCCCTGTTATATTACTTGGTGAAGCGGGTAATGGGTTAGAGTATGCCCAAGCAGCCGTTGCTTTGCCGCCGCTTAATATGAACTTAGCTAAATACCTCATTGCAGCCGCAAACGATAAAGGCGTATTAAAAGATCGCATTTTGCCAGAAAAAGTCGATAAATATCGCTTGTGCGCCCTGCTCACACGTATATCTCAACTTGTTGTCGATCAGCCCGATATAAGTGCCATGGAACTTAATCCTATTTTAGCCAGTAATGGGCAATTTTTAGTGCTTGATGCCACTATTAGTGTTAATCGCTATCAGGCACGCAGCGATCGTAAACGTTTGTGTATTCGCCCTTACCCTATTGATCTTGTAGAAGAAGTAATCCTTAAAAATAATACGCGAGCTACATTAAGGCCTATTCGTCCAGAGGATGAAAAAGCCCACCAAGAGTTTGATCAATCACTCAATAAAGAAGATCGTTACAAACGCTTTTTTGGTGAGCTGCCCCAGTTTAACCACGATCAGCTCGCTAAAATGACGCAAATAGATTACGACCGAGAAATGGCCTTTATTGTATGCCAGCGCTTTGAAGGTAAAAGCCGCACCCTAGGTGTAGCACGCGTTATTATGGACCCTGATAATTTACATGCTGAGTTTGCAACCGTGGTTCGCTCTGACTACCAAGGCTTAGGTCTTGGCAGGCTGCTTATGAGCGCTGCAATAAATCATTGTAAGCGCCAAGGCGTAGAAGTAATTGAAGGCATAACACTGCCTGAGAACACCGGCATGATTGAGCTTGCCCGTAAGTTAGGTTTTACAATTAGCCGTGATTTTGAAGAAGGCAGTATTAATATGCTGTTAAAGCTAAACACATGAGCAGCACAGCAAGACAAACGTTAGCGCAGGTATTTGAAGGGACTGGCGATTACCGAAAAGCGGGGCATATACTCGACACCGCGCTGATTGCTTTAATTATGCTTAACGTTATTGCCATTGTGTTGGAATCAGTACCGAGTATAAACAAAGTATATTACCCGCAGTTTTTACTTTTAGAAGTTATTTCGGTGGCTATTTTTAGCCTTGAATACCTTGCAAGGCTTTGGGCCTGTGTCGATAAGAGCAAATACGCAGCTATAAAAGGTTCAAACGCAAAACGCCGGCTGCATTATTTTTTATCACCTTTGGCTCTCATCGATTTAATAGCCATTTTACCCAGCTTGTTAATGTTTGTGTTTCCTCTGGATTTGCGTTTTTTACGTGTATTAAGGCTGTTAAGAGTATTTAAACTTACTCGTTATTCACGTGCAATGCAGTTGTTATTACAAGCATTTAAAGACGAAGCGAGCTCGTTACTGGCCGCGTTTTTTATTATGGCGGTACTGCTAATACTTGCCTCCTGCGGTATTTATTTATTGGAACACGATATTCAGCCAGATAAATTTGGCTCTATTCCTGCGGCTATGTGGTGGGCTATGGCGACCCTCACTACGGTTGGGTATGGTGATGTTGTACCGCTAACGCCACTTGGTAAACTATTTGGTGGCGTAGTCACTTTGGTGAGCATGGGAATGGTGGCAATTCCTACAGGCTTGCTTGCCTCAAGTTTTTCGGAGCAAATACGTAAACGCCGGCAATTTTTTGAAGATGCCGTACATGAGCAAATTCACCAAGGCAGTTTAGATGACTCACAGCGTTTGCACTTAGAGGAGCTGCGCTACAAACTAGGTTTAAGTAAGCTTGAGGCCAATAAGGCAATTAAAACGCAGCTTAATCAACGCAACAGTCATTTATTTTGCCGCCACTGTGGTAAACGCCAATAAGCTTATTTTTACTGGTTAAATATGTTGCCCCAATCTTGTTTGATCAGTGCGGGAACAGCTTCTTTAGGTACTGGCTTACTAAATAAATAGCCCTGAAAATGCTTACACCCTAACTGCTTTAAAAACTGCAGCTGTTGTTTGTTTTCAATGCCCTCAGCCACACACTCTTTACCTAAACTATGAGCTAAGGTAAGCGTTGATTGAATAATGGCTTCATCATCCGAGTCCACACCAATATCTTGCACAAAGCTTCTATCTATTTTTAGTACATCGATAGGAAAACGCTTTAAATACGTTAATGAGGCATAGCCTGTTCCAAAGTCATCCATGTAGAGCTTACAGCCAAGCTTTTTCAGCATTTCCATACTGTGCAGCGCATGTTTAGAGTCACGCATTAAAATAGACTCGGTAATTTCAAACACTATGGCTTCTGAGGGCACATTAGCGTGGCTCAACGCTTTATGTATGTCGGTTACAAGCTCTTCGTATTCAAAATCAAGTGCAGAGAGGTTTATCGACAAGTACAGCTGAGGCGAAATCTCACGCCATTGTTTAAGGGCTTGCAACGCACGGGCAAAGGTTTGCAGCATAATTTTTGTAATTAACCCTATGCTCTCAGCCGCTAAAGAAAACTCTTGCGTGGGCACTAAAGTGTTTTCTGGCCAGCGTAACAACACTTCAAAACCTTCGGTTTTTTGAGTGTGCGCATTCACTATAGGCTGGTAGTAATTGCAAAACTCTTGCTCTTGATACGCTTTAGTTAGCAAAGACTCTAAATGCAGGGCTTTTTGTACATGCTGATTCATCTCCTGCTTGTAAAACTTATAACTGCTTTCGAGCGACTCTTTTGCATGGTACAAAGCTATACTGGCAGCTTTTAACAGCGCAGCATGATCTGCGGCGTCATCAGGCGCTATTGCTACCCCGATACTTAAATTAACGTTTACCACTTGGCCATTAAATTCCATATTTTGGCTTACAGAGTCTATTAATTTAGAGCAAATAAGTAATACTTCTTCAATTTGCTGCACATCTTCCACCAGCACCACAAATTCATCGCCACCAAAGCGCGCAACACTTGCAGAAGGACGCAAGGAGCGCTTAATACGCTTAGCCACTTGCTTTATTAGCTCATCAGCCGCTTCACGTCCAAATGAGTCGTTAAAGTATTTAAACCGCTTAATGTTTATGTGCAGCATAGCTACTTTACATTGATGATTTTGCGCTTGCTCAATCGCATGCTCAACCCTGTCGTTAAACAGCATACGGTTAGGCAAACCGGTTAATGAGTCATAGTTGGCTAAAATATGGAGCTCATTTTCAGCCAATTTTTGCGCATGAATATCGGTTAAAATAATAACGTAGCTGCTTAAACGGTGTTCGGTGTCGGCCACTGCACTTATTTTTACTAACACATGGCGCTGCTCACCACTGGCAAGGGTGACTAAGTCTTCACTGGAAAAATGCTCACCCACATTTAGCTTTTGCATTATCCGTAAGTAGTCAAAGCGATTACTTCGCGATATACCTAAATTAAGGGCACGGCTGGAGCGTGGCTCACTTGGAAAGTCAAAGGCCGTTTGCAACGATTTGTTAGAGGCCCGAACCGTAAAGTTTTTATCAAGAATAAATACCCAATCGCGGGTTTGCTCAAACGCAGCGGTAAATAAACGGGCATGCTCTTCAAACACCATTTCGCGGGTCATATTGGTGTAAGTACCCGCTACTTTTTTAGGAAGTTGTCCGCTCCATTCCACCACTTTGCCAAAGTCTTTATACCAACGCCAATAGCCTTTAGCGTGGCGTAACCGATAAGTGCAATTAAAGTAGCCTTTATCGGTCGATAAAAATTCTAACCATTCTAATCTGAAAAGCGCTTTATCTTGCGGGTGAATTTTAGCTAGGTAATCATCTAGGCTCACGCTTTCTTGATCATACCCCAGTTCATTACATAAGCGCGGCTGGTAAATACTACTCGATGTGGACTGCCAATCCCACATGCCCGACTCGCTACCCTCTAAGGCTAGTTTTAATCGCGCTTCACTTTCTTTACTTTCTTTATTAGCGGCCAGTAATATGCGCTGAATTTTGTTGCGGCGCATTACCCAAAAAGCAATAAATGCGATAAACAAAACGCCATAAAGCACCATAAAATATGGCGCTCGCCACAGGGGATACTTAACACGAATTTTTAGCACTGCAGGCGGCGTGTACTCGCCGGTTAACGGATCTTTAGCCCATACTTTGAGCTGGTAATTACCTGGATTTAATTTAGGGAATAACACCCGATTATTATTACGGGTGTAGGTTTTTTGGCCGTTATCGAGCTGGTACTCATAAATTATTCGCTCTTGATAGCTAAAGGCCATCGCCGAAAACGCTACCTCTAAACCGATATCATCATGGTTAAGGACTATTTCATTTAATGGCTGTTTTAAATCGATAGATAAGTCGCGCGACATTAAATCAACTCGCGTTATATTTACATGATCAATTAAAGAGTGGTAATTTTGATTTTCCATCGGATGAAAATATGTAATGCCCTTTAAGCTGCCATAGGCAATGCGCCCATCGCTTAAATGCGCCATGGCACTGCTGTTAAACTCAGCAGAAAGCAGCCCCTCAGATGTAGTAAACTGCTGAAAGTGAAGTGTTTCTGGGTTTAGTCGCCATATGCCTTTATGGCTACTCATCCAAATCATGCCATTATCATCAAGCACCATGTCATAAAGTAAGGTACCTAACTTATTTTTTTCTAAGTCAATCGTGTGTACCAATTTGTAACTGGCTGCATCAAGCCCTATCAGGCCAAAATTAGATAGTGAAATCCATAAGATATTGTTGTTATCGACCACGTAAGAAAGCACATTAATAGCCACGTTATCGTGCTGTTTTGGCACTTTATAAATGGTGTTTAATGCTAATGTGGATGGGTTTACCTGATATAAAATACCCGCATTAAAAAACAGGGGCATATCAGGCTTGGTTGCCAGCGCTGGCGAAAAACCATGCGCCAAAAACGGCTCTATGTTGCTAAAGGCCCCTTCTAATCGGGTGATCTGCTGAGTATCAATATTATATACAAACATACCGTGATCTGAGTGCACATAGTACAAATCACCGTTAGGCATTAAGGTTACGCCGTGTACCCAGCCTTCTATGTAGGCTCTATTGTTGGGGTTTGTTATTGTTGGCTCGTTAATTTGATGCGTTATGGGGTCAAACTCAAACAGCCCACGGTTTGTATGTAACCAAAGCTTTTGCTTATAAGGAATAATTTCATACACGCTAAATTCGGTAGTCAGTAAGTCTACTTTGTGGTTTTTTAAGTAAACTTGGCTGGTGTTAGTGGCTAAATCAATTTCGGTTAAGCCATTATGCGTTGCCAGCCATAGGCTGTTACCATACTCCGTAATGCCCCAAACCGAAGGATGAGAAAGGCCATCGCCACCCAGTTTACTACCATCTATATTGCTAAAGTGATAGGTATTATTAGACAGATAAAATGCACCATCGGTTTTAGTAGCGAGCCAATCCCCCCCCGATTTATCTTTTACCATGTCTATCATACTGGTATCAGATAGGCTGTATTTACTTTGTGTAATACGTGTGTTTTTTACCAACTCTTTGCTATTTAAATCAAATTTAAAGAGCCCTTTATTAGTCGCCAGATCTAGCTTTTCGCCTTCGTTGATGATGCGCCATACATTTAAATCGGCAATAACGGCTTGGTTTTTAAATGCTATGTCGGGGCGTTCAAACATGCCTGGCAAGTCGCTAATATCAACTTGATACAAGCCTTTAACGGTGCCTACTAACAACTGATTATTTTCAATAACCGAAAACGACTTAACGTTGTTTTGATAAATATGCTCGGCTTTGCTTTTTAAATGCTGCAGCGGCCTAATTTGCTCAGAGGCGATATCAAATACAAACGCCCCATGGCTTGTGCCTATAAAAATATACCCATTGTAATGAAAAAGCTCTCTTACTAAGGTGTTTTCGTATTCTTTAGGCAGCTCAAATAGGCTGGTTATTTTACCTGTTTCAATATCTAATTTAGCAAAGTCGCGACCACGCCCAATCCATAAGGTTTTGTCATCAACCGCTGCCATACTAAATACCGACTGGCTTAAAATTTGTTTTTCGCTGGTAGGTTGAGAAATAAATTGCTGGTAGGTGTCGGTACTTGGGTCGTATTTAAATAAGCCGGCAAGTAACGAGGCTATCCAAATATTGCCTGCGGGGTCTTGGTAAATACAATCAATTATGGCTTCTTCAAGCTCGCCATTAGGGCCATTAATTGAAACAACTTGGTAACCATCATAACGGTTTAACCCCCCTTCGGTAGAGAGCCATAGGTAACCGTTATCATCAAGCAGCATAGTGTTCACATAGCTTTGCGACAGGCCTTCACTGGGGGATAAACGTTTAACCTGTGCGCCAACTTGGCAACTAAATATAGCGATTAAAGCTATACAGCAACTAATGATCCAATGAACGCCTTTACTCATGGCTTGATCCGTTGTTTTTGTTATAAGTATTCGAGAGCGACTATATTTCGATGTGTATAAATATCAAAAAGTGCTTTTAAACCAGGAGTATATGTTAATACTTGGTTAAAACCAAGACTCGTATATAAAGCTGTAATATTTTTATAAGCAAAGGTGTAAAGCGGCATGCTTTGCTGTTTTATAGCGGCGCATACAAGTTGCTTTGACAGCCCTTTTGCACGGTGCTGCGGGGCAACAAATACGGTCGATAAAAATAAAAAGTCGTGTTTATTTTGTATTCGACACGCCGCAACTATCTGCATTTCACTGTAAACAACCCAAACCTGATCTTGCTTATTAGCACGTCCTCTTACGCTATACAGTGCATAAAACTTATTAACTAATGGAATCTTAAGTGTGTCTAACTTTTGTACTGTGTACATATATTAGCTTAGCATTAACGCCAAATACTGCTCAAACTGTTGCTTTAAAAACGTTTGCTCTGCCACTGGGCGGCTATGAATCGTGTTATATACTTGCTCACGTGTCTTTTTATTACGTTTAATTTGATAAGCCCAAAATGAGGCTTCGTAATCTAATTGAATCTGGTATTTTTGCTCTCGGGGTAAAGCACATAAATTAAAACTCACAACCACTCCTAAGTACGGTTAGTTATCCGCATTTATTATACGTATATTTGAACCCATTTACTGTTTAAAAAGCAACAAACATGGGCAAAAACCAGACTATTTTGGTATTATTCGCTGCGATCATTTGCCCTGTCCTCATTTTAAACGGAAGTAACCTTGCAGATACAGCTCAATGCTTTGTTTTTATTAGTCGTTTTATTTTTTAGTAAAATTACACTCGCCAATCACAATAGCGTTATATTTAACCGCCCGGCCGACTCAGCTCAAGCAAGCTATGCGCTCGCTTTACTCACATTAGCCTATAAAGAACTTAATTATGAAGTACACATAATTGATTTTAATCGCCAAAATGCCTTATTAGCAGCCAATAATGGGGTGTTAGATGGCCAACTTGGCCGCGATATAAGTATAGAGGCGGACAATAAAAACCTGATCAGAATTAACTACCCACTGTTTGACTATAAGCTTTTACTGTTTAAAAACTGCCAACCCAATACACTCGATAAGCTCGATAGTATTGCGGTTTTATCAGGCTATCCAGTTCAGCACCATTACTTAAATGAGCATAAGTTTAACGGCAATATTATTGAAGTAAAAAATATTACGACCCAACTTAACCTACTAGCCCAGCATAAAGTTGATGGGGCAATTATGCTCGACTTTGTGCTTAAAGCCGATAACTTTTCCCTGCCAGAGAGCTGTATGCAAACCCAGCTGCTAAGTACGTTTTCGCTCTATCACTATGTACATAAAAAGCACGCGGCTTTGGTAAGTAAATTATTGAATGCTTTAAATAAACTACACGATAACGGCACTAGCCGCGCATTGCGCGCAAAATACAATTTAAAACTCTAGCATGTACAACAAGGTTTAAAATTCAAAGCCTTGTTGTTTATCTAAAGTGGTTTGTGATTGCGCAGCTTGGCGCTTTTGTAAATACCGTTTGTAACGTTGTTGGCACAAGCTAAGTACTTTCTTTTTTTGCGCATTGCTTAACGCATTCCAATTAAAGCGCTCATCCCGGCTTCGGTAGCAGCCTTTGCAATAACCTCGGTTGTTTACTTGGCAAATACTTTTACAGGGGCTTGGAATATCAAATATTTCAATTTGTTGCATTGCGCCCCCTAAGTAGATTAATTACTTTGTATGAGTATAGCGTTATTTATGCACAAAAAAAAAGCAGCGTTTACGCTGCTTTATTACGCTATTTGCCAACGCAGATGCCTAATGGCTTTGCTCACATACTTTGTTTGTGATTTCAGTTTTGCGTTGAAATGGCTTTGCATACATAGCTAAAACAAGTGGCTTTAGCTCTTCTGGCACTAAGGCTAAACGCTGCTCAAAAGTGGCGGTATCGGGCTCATCAATAACTGCTTGCTTGCACCCACCGGCAATGTAATTTCCTGGGTGTAAGTAAAAAGACTCAACAATGTGCTTATCAATTGTTTGCGCCAGCTCATCAGCATCATCGCAACCGCTTTCAACCGGTTGTCCAAATGCTAAATGCACATGCCCTTTAGCAGAGCTAAATCCTTCAACAATACTTGCTATGTCTTCGCCTGCTGATTTTACGTATTCACCGTGCTGCTGTTTATGATAAAGCTCTTTTGCTTTAGAAATTGCACAAGGCTCATACTGATAAGAAATAGACACAGGAACAATTTTTAACTCTTTAATGTACTCGCCAAATTCTTTCTTTTGTTTGCGACCATTAAGTTGCAGCATTTTCAAAAGTGCCGGATCTGTTTGATCAAAGCCGTCTTTAGCACGTCCTTCTTTTTGCGCAATCCAAATAGAATTTCCTGCTGTTAACGAGTCATAAATATACGATGACAACTGAGTAAGCGCCTTAAGCATCTCTTTAGGTGCTTTGGCTGAGCGCTTAACGATAAAGCTTTTATTTAAACGCATCAGCTCGGTTATATACGGTATTTGCAATAAGTTATCACCAATTGCTATACGCACCGTCTTCATTTTATGTTGATACAAACCCCAATTAACAAGTGCAGGGTCCAGCACTATGTCGCGGTGGTTTGATATAAATAAATACGCCTGCTGCGGGTCTAATTTGTCTAAACCCGAAAAGGTAACTTTTGAGGTAGTGCGTTTTATAAGTTTATCTAAATACTTTGCAACTTCGTTTTGCACATCTTCAACGCTCGTAAATTTGCCCCATTTTTTTCGTAACTGGCTTCTCACCAGTGTGCGAGCAATAAAAGGCATAGCGGATATAAAGCGCGGTAAGTTGTACTTTGCTATTACATCTATAAACGCATTATCGTTAATTAAACGCGCTAGCGAGGCCGCAACTTCATCATCGTTGTAAGGTCTTATGTCTGCGTACTTATCTTCTAATTCACTCATTACTGCATCTACAATGTTAAAAAAACGGCACGCAAAACGTACCGTTTATATATAATTTTGATTATAACTCAGCCACTCTTAAATAAGAAATAGCCATTTGGTTATGCTTATTTGCGAGCCATTCCAGTCTATGACCACACAAAAAGGGGTTGGTGCATTGTTTTTTAGTTTTATCAACGTTAATAAGGCTTGTTGACCTTTCAGAGGAAAATGAGTTCAACCTCAAAAAATAAACAGGCCCCAGCGATATAGCCCGCTAAAATATCATGTTATTTATATTTGAGTGGGCAGACCAGCCAATTTAAACTTTTATCAGCAACCTGACTTTTTGTACTAAGCATTTGGTAGTAATAGCATTAACAAAGGTGTGTATTCGTAGTACCTTAAACGCTCTTGCCATTTTACGGTACGCATTTAGATAGGACACACAATGAAAATCACCATTCTCGATAACGCTACTTTAGCTAAAACCTCGTTAACTTGCATTGAAGAACTAGGTGAGCTAACTACTTACGAACTTACGTCACCAGAGCAAGTTGTTGCTCACAGCCAAGGCGCTGACGTCCTTATTACCAACAAGGTTGTGCTAAATCGTGATACGATAAGCCAACTTAAAACGCTTAAGCTTATTTGCGTAAGTGCAACAGGCACTAATAATGTTGATTTAAACGCCGCTGAAGAATTTGGTATTGCCGTTACCAACGTAGCAGGCTACTCAACCCCTTCGGTTGTACAGCACACGTTTTCGTTAGTGACTAATTTATTAGGTAATACACACCGCTACCAGCGCGACTGCCAGCAAGGCGCTTGGCAAAAAAGCGAGATGTTTTGCAGATTAGATTACAGCTTTAATGATTTACAAGGTAAAACATTTGCCATTATAGGCGGCGGAACGCTAGGTAAAGGTGTGGCGACAGTAGCGCAAGCTTTTGGAGCCAATGTAGTGGTTGCAGAGCGTAAAGGCGCCTCTTGTAGAGAAGGCCGTACACCTTTTGAAGAAGTATTAGAAACCGCTGATATAATTAGCGTGCACTGCCCGCTTACTGATGAAACACGCGATTTAATTTCGTTAGATGAGCTAAAAATGATGAAACCCAGCAGTATTATTATCAATACCGCCCGTGGTGGCATTATAAATGAAGCCGACTTAGCCACAGCCCTAGAGCAAAATTTAATTGCCGGTGCGGGTGTTGATGTACTTACTAAAGAGCCGGCAGAGCCTTCTAACCCGCTGGCTAATTACACAGGCGAAAACTTGCTTCTTACACCTCACATTGCATGGGCCAGCACAGAGTCAATCGTACGCTTAATTAATGAGGTAAGCCTAAATATTGCAGCCTTTACTAACGGCGAGTCTCGTAACCGCTTGGTATAATAACAATTTGCAATAATAATGAGCCGCATTGAGGCTAGGTTTTACCTGCCTCAAAGTCGCTCATTCTATTTAGTAAATAGCTGTAACGTGTTTTCGCTATGCTAAATAAACGCAGGCTAGCTTAATCGTTAAAAAACCTAAAAAGTGGCTGTTTTTGCTAATGATTTTTATAATTAATCACTTAAAAACAGCCATCACAATCTAACCCTATGAATTTTATAACTTTGTTATATTGGCCTATTACTTGCTCCTGATAAGTAAATAATTAAATTAAAACTCATCAAGGACTATAACAATGAAAAAATCACTTTTAGCTGCTGCACTTATTGCTCCGTTTTTAACAGGCTGTGTTATTGCCGTATCAGATGGCGAAGCAGAAACGCACTGGGCAGGTAACGACTCATCAAGCTGGCAACATCAGCATAAAAAAAACCGCGAAGCGATTGCAGATTTAACAATGGATAGCAGCTACCAATCTGTTTTAGCGCAATTAAAAACGCCAAACTTTACCGAGCTATTGAAAAAAGACGACGATGTGTATCAGGTACTGTTTTACGTGACTAACAGCATTCACTCTGATGGCAAAACAACAAAAGATGAATGCACGCCATTGGTATTTAAAAATGATAAATTGGTAGGTATTGGTGAAAGCGCGCTGGGCATGATCACAAAATAATCGCTAGTAGCGTAAAGCAGCCCCACTTGGTAATAACATTAACGTGTGGGGCCGATTTAAATAACGCTTTAATATAAACACAGCCACATTATAAGTTAAGCGCAACCACCTGATCTCGCCCTGCATCTTTTGCGGCATATAGCCCTAGGTCAGCTTGTTCGAGTAAGGCTTGTTCGGCACTTGCATTGCCGTTTTCCATACTGGCAATGCCAATACTGATTGTTATGTGATCTGCATTTAACGAAGCTTTGTGCTCTATATTGAGGCTGTTTACTGCTTTTCTTAACTTTTGGGCAAATGCTAATGCCTGTTGTTTATTAACATCGGGTAATACCGCTGCAAATTCTTCCCCCCCGTAGCGGGCAATAAAGTCAGTACTACGCTCACATTGCGCTGCTAACGCCTGGGCAACCTGCTTTAAACACTCATCCCCCGCTCGGTGGCCATAGCAATCGTTGTAACGCTTAAAGTGATCTATATCTACTAATAAAACAGACAAACACGAGCCATTACGTTTACTTCTACGCCATTCACGAGAGAGGTTTTCATCTAAATAACGCCTGTTGGGTATTTCCGTTAAACCGTCTATTGAGGCAAGCATTTCTAGCAAATCATTTTTTTGCTTGATCAGTAATTGGTTGCGTACCCGCACTTTGACTATAGACGCATTAAAGGGTTTAGTGATGTAATCCATTGCACCTAACTCAAGGCCTTTTGCTTCATCGGTGTGGCTATTATTAGCAGATATAAACACAATAGGAATAGACTGAGTAATAGGGTTTTCTTTAAGCTGTACAAGCACTTCATAACCATCAATGCCTGGCATCACCACATCTAAAATAATTAAATCGACCTGATTAGATTTAATAAAGGTGAGCGCTTTTTCTCCACTTTCGACTAAAAATACGTCATGCTCCGAGCCCAGTGTTTTTTCAAGCACCAGCCGGTTAAGAGGATCATCATCCACAATTAGTATTTTAGCTCTTTTTGGCATCCCGTCCCCCTAAGGTTTCAATAAATATAATCACTTGCTTTAGTTGAATGATTAGCTCTTTTAAAGTGTGCTGAAGCGGCTCGTTAGTTGTTTTAAGGTGCGTTTCACATTGTTTTGCACACAATGAAAGCCTAATAAAACCTAAGTTACCCGCCACGCCTTTAATGCTATGCACTAAGCGTACCACTTCATCTCGCTGGGTGTTTTCTTCAATTTGTTCTAACTGCGTTTCACACAGCTTCGCAAACTTTCCGACCATGGTTGCCAGTAAATTTTCATCAAAATTAAACTGGGTGAGCGCAAAGCTTTGGTCATAAAACTTAGGTTTGATAAAGTCTACGTCTCTAATTGCATCTAACAGCACAGCTGCAACCACAGGTTTAGTCAAATGCTTATTCATGCCGCTACTAAGTGAGCGCTCAACATCTGCAGGTTCACAATGTGCTGTTAAAGCAAAAATAGGCAGCTGGCGCGCGTCAAACTGTTGGCGAATCAATTGCGTTGCTTGGCAACCATCAATATGCGGCATTTGCACGTCCATCAGAATTAAATCTGGTTTTAATATTTGTAGCAGCTCTATTGCATCTGGCGCATTGGTAACCGTTATTACATTTATATGGGCCTGTTTTAGCACACTGCTAATAATGTCTAAATTAAGCGGGTTATCATCAACCGCCATAATAAGTAGACCCGATATATCTTTTTTTACTTCTTCATTATTTTCAGCGGCTTTAGGTGGCTCCGCCCCCGCATTAGCATTTAAGCTAATCAAGCGCTGAGCTAACGCCGTAGCTTTAACATGTTGTGCGTTAATTTGCGTAGTACAAGGCAATGCTAAAGTGTGTTCGTGATTCACCACAACCACAGGGTATGAGTTGCCACTGAGCGTTTCGTGTATAGATTCAACCTTTAATAAATCGTTCAATGTGGTTTCATCAATAATCAGTTGCTGTGCATCAGCAAGCTTTATTGGGTANNNNCCGCCACTTGTGAGTAGGCATTAACCACTTCGTTTAGCTGTACAGTGTCATCGCTCACAATGGCTAATGTATTAGGTATAAATACACTATTTTTAGCCGTATCTACCGCAAGCGCTAGAGTAAAGAAAAACTCACATCCACGGCCTTTGTCACTATTAATTGCAATTTCGCCGCCCATTAAGGCTACACCATGTTTAACTATAGCAAGTCCAAGCCCGACCCCTTGGTGAATACGCGTAGAAGATTCATCGCCTTGAGTAAAAGCATCAAACAGTCGTCGTTGGTCAGCTTTAGCAATACCTACACCACTGTCTATTACGTGAAAACAAATACGTTGCTGATCTAAAACGTCATTTTCTTCAAGCACCATTTTTAAAGTAATACTGCCTTTATTAGTAAACTTAACGGCATTGGTGAGTAAGTTACCTAATATTTGTTGCAAACGTATTGAATCCCCCACCAGCGCGGGGTTAATGAGTGGATCTATTTCAATATTAAAGCTTAACCCTTTGTTTTGGCACAATGGCGCTGTTAAGCTCTCGCAAATATCAATCAGTTCAACCAAGCAAAAAGGCACCGGTTTTATTTGCGCTTGCGAACTTTCTACTCGGGCAAAATCGAGCATTCTGTTTAGCATCAGCAATAAGCTTTGAGCTGCGTTTTTAGCCTGCTTAGTTTGTTGCAGCTGCTTATTTTTTAAGCCTTGCTCTACTATCATATCTAACAGCCCTAACACAGCGTTAAGAGGGGTGCGGATCTCATGGCTTAGATTAGCAATAAAGCGGCTTTTAGCTATTGTTGCGCGTTCTGCGTCATGCTTAGCTTTAGTCAGCGCACTTACATCTTGAATATGAATAACATAATAAGAGGGATCACGGTTTTCATCCCACACCAGCGACACACTCAGCTGCAGCCAACTTGTTAGTTTTCCTTGTGAGAGCGTTAAATGATAAACCCGTTTTTTATCATCTAATAAGTGACAAAGCGCATTTTTTATTTCTTGCCACTGCGCCTCATCAAACAGCATTTTTAGTGGCTCACCAGTTAAAATATCTTGCTGTGAAAATAACTTACGAGCCGCTTTGTTAACTTGCAATATGGTGTGCTCAAGCGAAAGTAACACCACACTGTTTGCTGCAAACTCTATTGCACTTCTAAATTTAGATTCTGACGCTTTTAACGCCGATAGAGTTTGCTGCTGCTCAGTAATGTCTCGCCCAATTCCCATAGTGCCTAATAAGTGCTGGTGCTCGTTATAAAATGGGGCAATCGTTAATTGATACGATTTGTCGGTGCTATCTATGCGTTGCTCAATGCTACTTTTGGTTTGTAAAACTTGCTTTTCTAGTAGGCTTAACTGTAAATCGTCGCTGTCTAAATCTTCAATACGCTTACCGACTAGGATGGCTTGCTCTTTGCCTACATAGGCTTCAAATGCTTTATTACAGCCTAAAAAAGAGCCATCAATATTTTTAAAGTAAATAAGATCAGGCACACTATTTAGCATGGTATTTAATAGCGCTAGGTGTCGCTCTTTTGCTTCGTAGCTACGTTTTAGCTTTTGAGATTGCAGCTGTAACTGCTCATCAAGTTCTTTATTAGCCTCTTGGAGCGACTCAACTAACTGTGCATTTTTATCAAATACATATTTAACGCGAGAAAACCAAGGTTGCCAATTTAAAGGGATGGGGTAATTAGAAAGCGCGGCTTTAGGGGCATCATTTTGTTCAAAATATTGCATTAAATGAGTCATTGGCCTAACAAAAATACGTTGGCTTAACCAAAAAAATACCGCAAACATTAAGCTTAAAAATAACGTTAAAAACGCAAACTCTAAAAGAACCTCATACCTAATTGGCGTGATCACTTTTATTTGCGGCTCATAAAAGGCGGCATGAATGGGCAGGTTCCCCATTGCTTGCATAAAAAACTGCGCATTTTTGTTATTAACTAAGTTTATTTTTTCATTGTTATGGGCTAATTCAGGCCAATAATCTTTTAGGGCTGTTGCTTCATTTAACTGCTTAACAGAGCTGGCTATTACTTGATGCGACTGGTTCATAAACACATATTCGCCTTCGCTTGGTGCCACCTTTTTAAGCCAGCTAGACATGGCCTCTAAATCGTATATTAAAATGATGTAGTCTGACGAATTAGGTTGTTTTTTACGGCCAATAGCAAAATAAGCGCTATCGCGTATTTTAACAATGGCGCTTGAGGTAAGCTGGCCAGGTATAAATGTGGGCTTAAAATTACCATTTAAAATTTTATTAAGCATAGTGCTTTGGCTTTTATTACGCCTTACCACATAGGCAAACCCCGAATCATCAACATAGGCAACAGCCGACAACGATTGCATAAGCGATAACGCGGTATTAAACGTTGGGCTTAGGGTTGTAGCTTGCTGCCATTGGATCAACGCACGGTTAGAAAAAGCAAACTGCCCTTTACCGACTATTTCGCCTTGGCGCTCGCTAAAGTGGCGGTAGTAGTAATTGTCGTATTGATTAATACCTTCTAATAAGTTGCGATTGAACTGCTCAACACTAGGCTGCTGATACGATATAAAGGCATTGTCAAAAAAGTCATTTACCGAGCTCATTATATGGCTAACTTGAGCCGACACTTGCTCAAAATCGGCTTGACGTTTTTCTATGGCGCGCTCAACTTTTATATTATACAAGTGCAAACACAGTAAAAATGCCACAAATAAGGGAACAAATAATACTACAAATAAAGAGCGGTAATAGTCTTTTAGAGGTAAAAATTTCAACGTTTTGCCTAAGTTTTGGCCCGATAGTCAGCCACTAGACTATCGAGCCAAATTGTTCTGCGCAAGTTATAAATTTTCTTCTGCAAAGGAGGCTAAACGGCTGCGCACTACCCCGTTTAAATTAACTGTTGCACTGCCTTCAAAGTCTTTAAAACGCTCAACAATATAAGTAAGGCCGGAGGTAACGGGGGTTAAGTAGTTACTATCTATTTGCGCTAAATTACCGCTACAAATTAGTTTTGTTCCCTCGCCACAACGGGTAATAATAGTTTTAAGCTGAGATGCCGTTAAGTTTTGGCTCTCATCCAAAATCACCCCCGAACTGATACCATACTATCATACCTAAAAGAACCTTGAATAAAAAAGTTTTTACAAATAAGATTTACCCAGAGGTGAATAAGCATGATTGCATCAACTACAACAAAATCTAAAATTATTAATAAACCTGTCAATTTTGGAAAAGGAATGTATTTTCATCTGGATAAAGCAGGAGAACCTATTCAGATTGTAGATGGCATCAGAGCTCATTCATATCGCCATAACAAAAAAGAACTAAGCTTCCCTCTGCTATATCATCCTGATCGTATTACCGAATGCCAAGAAATGAACTTGTTCTTGAGCCACCGTTTTGAAGGCCACTTCAGTCTTAAGAAAAATCAAAGGGGAAGTGAAGCTTTTAGCGACGCTTATTACGCTAGTCAACCAGGTAAGCGGTTAGACGTAAAAACTGTTCGTGGTATAGCTAAGCATTTAAAAGCGTTTCTGGACTGGCTCATTAAAGATGGTGCATCTTATTTTGAGGTTATTGCCGCACCACTTTCTAGGCAGTCAGTAGACGATGATATTTCACGGTTACCTGTTTGGCGCTATCACAAACATTTGTGCGATAGAGTAACAACTAAGGACAAAGCTAAACGCCTAAGTTTCAATACTGCACAAGAGAGAATAAGGGCTGTTAAAACATTTTACATTTGGAGTCATAAGCGCGGTTCTATAGACAGCCTTCCCTTCTCCTTGGAATACAAGCAAGTCCGCATAACGTCTAAAGCCAAAAATGGCCAGAGCGCGCTGTTTCAATTACCTACCAGCTCAACACGTTCTGGAGGGTTATGGAAATGGGTCAGTAACTTAAGTATACCTAACACAATAAAACAAAAAGAAGACTCACCTGACAAAGTACTGCAACCATATTCTTCAAAAGAACTCACACAACTATTACAGACTACTACTGCTCAAAAGCGTTCTTACAAGATATATTTACAGTGTGCACTACTGGGTGGACTTCGTTCTTTCGAAATTTCTGCAATTGATCAGAAGGATATTTTTGATCCAGACAAAGAAGAACACAAAAATCACATTCCTAAACTAACCATAGTTCGCAAAGGCCATAAGCCAGTAAGACTTACTATTGCACGATCCTTAATGAAACTTTTATACCTTCACACTTTATCATCTGAAAATATGAGGCAGCGTACTAAACATGAAACGAGTTATCGTATGAACAATGATGAACAACCACTTCCTTTGTTTATGAATAGCTCAGGAGAACGAATTAGTGAAGAAACTCCCGGAAATACCATTTCTATTATTAGAAAAGAACAAAAGAAGCGTGGATTAGAAGTACTAACGCGTACATTTCATGATTTACGTGCTACTTTCGCAACTTACATTGCAAAATATTTAATTGAAAAAAATGAGTCAGAAAGTTCAATTCGGCAAATACTAATGACCTTAATGAGTCATGAGAGTTTCAAAACTACAAAAAGATACATCGATTTTGCCAAAAGTGTCGGTGTAGATGCATATGGTGCAATGTCAGAGTGGGTACAAGATATATATGGGGATGTTGATAAATTATTAATGAGTGAGAGTACAAATGCCAGAGCTTAAATTAGACAAAAAGCGTAGGTCAAACCGTATTCCCGCTCGTTTTGTACCTTACTCTTCAACTATAGCCAAACAGTTAGACGTTTTATTTAATAGAGCATACGACAAGGAAAATAATATTAGTAAAGGTGATCATGCTGCTATTTCAATGAGTCGTTTGCGCAACTCTTGTATAACTTTGCTACACTTATTACCTTTAGCACTAGAGAGAGTAAATACGAATACAGCCTCTGCAATTACATCTGAAGGTTTCGACGCTTTATTAGATTTTGAGATTTGGCAAGAAATAGAATACTTTTGTGTCAACGAGCTTATTAATGTAAAACTGCCAGCTTATGCTACGAGGGTCGAAGAAGCCTTAGAGAACATCGTTAAGTTTCATCTTAACAATAACAAAATTAGCGCACCTTTTAGATTGACTGAATCGCCCCGTGTTTGCCAGAGACTCAATAACTTGAGAAACTGGAACTATGAAAAAATCAAATCGCTATACATCAGAATTTCGTGAACGTGCAATTAGGCTTGTTACCACACAACAGCATGAATACCCTTCTCTTTGGGCTGCGCTAGTATCGATTTCAGATAAACTGGGATGTACCCCAGAAACACTTAGAGCATGGGTCAAGAAATCTCAAGCTCAACCGTCTAAACCCTCTTCTAATACGCAATCAACTGAAGAACGCCTTGCCGTCTTAGAGCGCGAGAATAAAGAGCTCAAGCGAACGAATGATATCCTGAGGCAAGCTGCCGCTTTTTTCGCCCAAGCGGAGCTCGACCGCAAACAGAAGTAATAGTGGATTTTATTGATGCTTGCAGAGAGCATTACGGTGTCGAGTCAATTTGCAAGGAATTGCCGATTGCACCATCAACGTATTATTCTCATAAACAGATACAAAGAGAGCCTGAGCGACTGTCTAACCGCAAAAAGCGTGATGCTGAGCTGATAATACTCATTCGCGAAGTGTGGGAGGATAATATGTCAGTTTATGGTGCAAGAAAAATATGGAAGCAGCTACAGCTTGACGACCATCAAGTCGCCCGCTGTACAGTCGAACGATTGATGCGAGTTATGGGAATTCAAGGTGTTCGTCGGGGTAAAGCACATAAGACAACGATACCTGACGAGCAACAAGATAAGCCACTTGATTTAGTTAATCGTCAATTTACTGCTGAGCAGCCAAATCAACTTTGGGTAGCTGACATCACCTATGTTGCCACATGGAGTGGGTTTGTTTATGTCGCTTTCGTGATAGATGTTTTTTCACGATACATTGTAGGTTGGCGTGTATCAACGACAATGCACACAGAGCTTATTCTTGATGCGTTAGAGCAAGCTATTTGGCATCGTGGCAACCCCGAAGGGTTAATTCACCACAGCGACAGAGGCAGCCAATATTTGTCTATACGATACACTGAGCGACTTGCTGAAGCTGGAATTCAAGCGTCTGTAGGCAGTGTGGGTGACTCTTATGACAATGCATTGGCTGAAACAATAAATGGATTATTTAAAACAGAGATTATTCGCAGAAATGGCCCGTGGAAGAATGTTGATGCTGTTGAATACGCAACGTTAGAGTGGGTCAATTGGTTTAATAATCAACGCTTATTATCTTCAATTGGGTATATTTCACCAGCTCAATATGAAACAGACTACTATGATAATTTAAACGAGTCAGGTAAAGTGGCCTGACTTAAACAAACTGGTCTCCGATGAACTCGGGGCGATTCA
>NZ_AUTO01000343.1:0-7340 GCF_000498055.1 Pseudoalteromonas sp. TB51 | reverse complement strand
TAAAGACGTTAAGCGTACTCAGCGAGATTATACATTAGGCTTTAAATTATCTATTGTTGAGCAAGTAGAAAAAGGCGACTTCACCTATAAACAAGCGCAAAGTCATTACGGTATTCAAGGCCGCAGTACCGTTCTGGTATGGCTGCGAAAACATGGTAAATTAGATTGGTCTAAACCAACTTATATAGCCAACATGCCTAAATCGAAAGAAACCCCAGCACAAAAAATTAAACGTTTAGAGCGCGAGATAGAAGAGTTACGCCTAAAGGATTTAATCAAAGATGAAATGATTAATATTATGGATGAAGAATATGGAGCGGGCTTGCGAAAAAAGTACATATCCGAGCTATCACGCGCGCAAAAGAAAACCATCAAATAAAGCTTACTCCGTTATGCCGTGCATATGGCGTAACGCGACAAGGTTACTATCAAGCTATGCGCAGAATAGATGCTCGGAATAAAGAATTGGAGCCAGTCAAAGAATTAGTGATGTACTGGCGGCAATTCATGCCTCGTATTGGTGGGAAGAAACTTTATCTGATGATAAAGCCAGACCTGCAAGAGCGTGGCATTAAACTAGGTCGTGATTGTTTTTTTGATTATTTGAGAGAGCATGACTTTCTTGTAAAACCAAAGAAAAATTACACTAAAACAACAAACAGTAACCATTGGATGCGCAAGCATCCCAATTTACTAAAGGAATACATGCCTACTGCGGCCGAGGAAGTCTTCGTTAGTGACATTACATACGTAAAGTCAGCGCAAGGCGTGCATTACCTATCGTTAGTCACTGATGCTTACAGTCGAAAAATAATGGGTTATGAGCTGAGTGATGAAATGAAAGCAACCGATGTAGTCAGAGCATTAGAAATGACAATTAAGCAACGCGTATATAAACGTGATGCCATTCATCATTCAGATAGAGGTTTACAATATTGCTCTGAAGTATATCAAAATGCGCTATTAAAAGAGGGCATTAGACCATCGATGACCGATGGGTATGACTGTTATCAAAACGCATTAGCAGAGCGTATTAACGGGATATTAAAGCAAGAGTTTTTACTGTATAAATGTCGCAATATGGCAGAGTTAAAACAGCTCGTTGAAGAATCGATATTTATATACAATGAAATGCGACCGCACTTAAGTTTGGATATGAAAACACCAAATCAAGTGCATAAAAAAGACCTGGCGCTTTCGCACCAAGTCTTTCATTAAAACCGTCAACCTATTTCAGGACGGGACATTCGGAGAAATCACATGACTGAAAGCAAAAACCAAGTTAACAACCACCAGCCCTATAAGCTGGTGGAAAATATTCACTATAACGTTGTTTCTGAAATTGCTGGTACAGGATGGGCTGCAAATTTCACACATACGGCCAAACCGATACCGCTTATTGCGTGGTTAACGGTTAAAACACCATCTAATAGTCAGTATAGTAATGGTTTAAATGGGGTTAAAAAGGTTGGTTTGGTTTGTCTTGATGGTGTGAATGTTGTTCCGTGTGATTTAGTAGATACGTTTGAATGCTATACAAATCATATTCCAACCATTGAGGTTTATGGGGGGTAGCCTGTACTTATTTAAGTATACCCTAAGCGGTACGTTAGCAACGAGTACACTTTAATACTTTAGGTGTACCGTTTAAAGCTTGATTTTATATAACGGTACTATATACTCTTAGCATCTTAGAGTTAAAACGGTACGGTTATCATGTCAAAAGTTGGGTATGTTCGAGTTAGTTCAGTTGATCAAAACTTAGATAGACAATTAAGCGGTCTAAGCTTAGATAAAGTGTTCGAAGATAAATGCTCTGGTAAAGATACCAACAGGGAAGGGCTAGCCGCTATGCTTGAATATATTCGTGAAGGTGATGAAATTCATGTTCACGATATAAGTCGGTTAGCTCGTAACCTTGAGGACTTACTTACTTTGGTTAAGAGTTTAACAGCGCGAAATATATCAATCTATTTCCACAAAGAGAACTTAATCTTTACTGGTGAAAGCAACCCTATGCAAGATTTAATGCTCAGTATGCTGGGTAGTGTTTACCAGTTTGAACGCTCAATGATTAAAGAGCGCCAATTGGAAGGCGTAGAACAGGCAAAGGCTAAAGGTAAATATAAAGGACGGCCAACAAACATAAGCTTACATGATGAAATAAGAGAACTTAGAGCTGGTGGCTTATCTCTTAGAAAGATAGCAAATCAATGTGATTGTGCGTTATCTACGGTGCAAAGAGCGTTAGCTTAATCAAATTAAATTCCCACTTTATTTAGAGTGGGAATTACTATTCATTGTAGTGGGAACGATTAAGTTATTTAATAACAATGCTTTAGGTTAATCATTCCCACTTTCCCACTATTCCCACCCCCTTTCCCCCTGTCCTGTATCGTAGTGCGGGTTTACTATCAGTAGTAAGATATCAATGCCAGTCATGGCAAGGGCTACAGGCTCATTAGTTTATTTTTCCAAGGTACTTTAAAAGCTTTTATGTATGCGAGGCAGATGTCGCGAGTTTTTAACAGCTACTATTTTCTATAGGGGGGTTCCGATTCTTATTATTGGCCTGTGATAAGTGGGGGGATAGTAAAAGTCTATTGGAATGCTACGAACACCGCCGCCTTAATGAGATTTTTACGTAAGCTGTGAAATAAAGTAAAAAACCCAATAATGAATAGATATTCATTAACCTAGTTGTTTTATTTCGGCTGTAGTTATTTAGTATTGCTTTGTTGATGGTGCTAATAGCATCAAGTGGGTTTTATAAATATGCTCTAAATTACCTTTAACTTAACTGATGGCCGCACTTCATAACGTAAAATAGAGCGCGAGAACCAGATACCAGCCTTTTACAGTGGGAATAGTGGGAAAGTGGGAATTTTTAACTTAACTTATTAATAAATAATAGGCTTATTTGTTCCCAGTGCTAGCTTTAAGCGTTCCCACTGTTTTAATAGTGGGAATACATTCATATAAATGATGTTGTTGCACGAGTAGTCTGAGTTGCAATAAGGTATTATTAATAGGTTTATATTTACGCTTAGTGCATTTATTTTATGGGATAGTATGAAAAAGTTTTTAATTATAATTAAAGTCATTTTAGTTATGTGCCTTTTGCTCGTTGCATTGTGCGTTCCTTTGTTTTTATGGCACGAGAAGTTTGGGCTTGGTTACGGTGGAACAACTGAGGCATGGTCTCACTTTGGAACTTTTTTTAGCGGTATAATTAGCCCTGTACTTGCGTGTTTGTCATTTATAGGCGTAATTATAACAATACGCCAACAAGGAAAAAGCAACAAACTACAAGCCGATGCAAACGAAAAAGCGGAAGTAAACCGAAAGTTGGCTAATGAATTGCAAATTAGAGTTGAAGAAAAGCAACAGGACAATTTTGAGATAAGCATCCAAAATAAAAATGCCATGAGCATTAGAGCTCAAAGTAATGTAGTTCGCTCCACCGCCATAGATATAATAAATAACATACTGGATTACCCAAGAACCCAAGTAGCGAAATCTGCAAGGGTATTGCTACTTGAATTGCAAAACCTGAGTTACGATATCCCAGAGCAATTGAATAGTTATAAAGTTATTCAGCGGGATATCATTGTTCAAGCTCTTAGTGCAGCGGTAAGCCTAGCTCAATTGGTTATAAAGAACTTAGAAAAACATGGTTACGAAGAAACTAAAGAGCTTGACTTAACAATGTACGAGCGAACTATTTCTAAGCTAATAAAAGTCATTGAGGAAAATGGAGGCATGGACGATTAAGAATTTCACACTAATCAAACTTGATTTACACGTCGGTAAAGGAAGTATTAGAACCTGATAATTATGAATTTATTTCATATTCGGACGCGGGTTCAGTTGCATTTTAAGCAGGATATTGATGTAACACCTAATGTAACAATAGGTGTTTTTTAAATTTGTTAAGTGTATATATAACAATATGATACATGGTAAATTCAAATCCCCCCAGCCCACCACTTTAAAACCGCTGTATAGCACGAAATACGTGACTTACAGCGGTTTTTTACTTCTAAACACCCACTAGCAACACACTACAAACCACAGTTTTACTGCACACCGTATATTTAAAGGGCTTCAGAGCGTTTAATACATTTCTACTACTCTTAAAAAATGAGCCAAAATACACGATCAATGCACGAGAAAATCGCCACATTTACTGTTTACTACTAGCCTAAAGTCTCTTTAATAGCTGGTGATAGACATGAATTCCAAAGATAAAAAAGCGATTGTTATGTTACTCGATAATATAGAGTTACGCTCTAAGCATACCATTTATGAACTTCAGCACCTCGTTAGGCAAATTGACTCCATTAAAAAACTAATTAAAAGTAATGATGTTCAGCAACCGAACTATGAACAAATAAAAGAGTTAGTACAAAACGAAACACTTTCACTTCGCCCGACAAGTCCAAACGATCTGGTAAGACGCGAAGAAGTTATTAATATGACTGGCCTATCCCGTTCAACTATATACACTCTTATGAAAAATTCTGAATTTCCATTGAGTATTAAGTTATCCGAACGTTCTGTTGCATGGCGGCGTGGAGACATTCAAAACTGGATAAGCAATAAAATCGCTTCTAAGAATGAACGAGTAAACAAATAGCTAAAAACCATTGGTGCTTTCCAAATGCAGTGGCATAGTTATAATTTATTTTGTGAATCAATTTAATAAGGAATGTTTGTGATAAAAATAATTGCGATAGTTTTTCTGATAATCCTTGGGGTTAGTTTATTAGATTATGGAGTAATAGGTTGGATAATTGGGATTTTGTTAATCAGCGCAGGCATCAACATAATGGGGAAAATTAAACCATAAATATTCTTAGTTGGTGCTTGGAAAGTTGATTGCTTTAAGCAAACCTGTTTGCTGCATATTAGAATCCTAACCTGAGAATGTATTAGGTTCAGACAAGATCTGACATTTCGATTTGAAAAATTGAGAGTTACCCGTTTTGATTAAGGTGTCAAATCTTTAAATCAAAGCAAACTAAGAGGTAACTCTCATGCTTCATACTAACAATCCAATCATCAAACACAAAGCAGGTTTACTTAATCTCGCTGAAGAACTTGGTAATGTATCCAAAGCTTGCAAAGTAATGGGAACATCCAGAGATACATTTTATCGCTATAAAGAACTTGTTGATAGAGGCGGGCTAGACGCACTTATTGATAAAAGTCGTAGAGGCGATAATCTAAAAATCGTGTCGATGAGAAAACTAAAAAGTCAGTAGTGGCTTACGCTATTGAGTTTCCAGCTCACGGGCAAGCTCGAACAAGCAACGAATAGCGTAAGCAAGGAGTGTTTGTCTCTGCCAGTGGGGGACGTTCAATTTGGTTGCGTCACGACTTGGAAAACTTTAAAAAGCGATTGAAGGCGTTAGAGAAAAAAGTCGCTGATGATGGAATTATCCTTACTGACGCGCAAATTGCAGCGCTTGAAAAGAAAAGGCAGGAGGATGAGGTTTGTGGTGAAATTGATACAGCCCATCTAGGCTATCTTGGCTCGCAAGATACATTCTACGTTGGTAATTTAAAGGCGTTGGTCGAATTTACCAGCAGACATTTATCGACACATACAGCAAAGTGGCTTTTGCTAAGCTTTATACGACTAAAACACCCACCACTGCGGCTGACATACTCAACGATAAAGTCCTGCCATATTTTGAACAATATGAGCTTCCTATGCTACGTATACTCACGGATATAGACACTGAATATTGCGGTAAGGTTGAGCATCACGATTATCAGCTTTACTTAGCCATTAATGATATCGAATCATACAAAGACAAAGGCTATGTCGCCTCAGACGAATGGTATATGCGAACGCTTTCACAAAACGATATTACAAGAGTTTTATCAAGTGACGTTTCGTAAGAAGCTATATAACTCACTAGATGAGTTACAAATGGACCTAGACGAATGGATAAAATACTACAATAACGACCGAACTCATCAGAGCAAAATGTGCTGTGGTAGAGCACCACTAGAAACATTATGAATCGCCCCGTGTTTGCCAGAGACTCAATAACTTGAGAAACTGGAACTATGAAAAAATCAAATCGCTATACATCAGAATTTCGTGAACGTGCAATTAGGCTTGTTACCACACAACAGCATGAATACCCTTCTCTTTGGGCTGCGCTAGTATCGATTTCAGATAAACTGGGATGTACCCCAGAAACACTTAGAGCATGGGTCAAGAAATCTCAAGCTCAACCGTCTAAACCCTCTTCTAATACGCAATCAACTGAAGAACGCCTTGCCGTCTTAGAGCGCGAGAATAAAGAGCTCAAGCGAACGAATGATATCCTGAGGCAAGCTGCCGCTTTTTTCGCCCAAGCGGAGCTCGACCGCAAACAGAAGTAATAGTGGATTTTATTGATGCTTGCAGAGAGCATTACGGTGTCGAGTCAATTTGCAAGGAATTGCCGATTGCACCATCAACGTATTATTCTCATAAACAGATACAAAGAGAGCCTGAGCGACTGTCTAACCGCAAAAAGCGTGATGCTGAGCTGATAATACTCATTCGCGAAGTGTGGGAGGATAATATGTCAGTTTATGGTGCAAGAAAAATATGGAAGCAGCTACAGCTTGACGACCATCAAGTCGCCCGCTGTACAGTCGAACGATTGATGCGAGTTATGGGAATTCAAGGTGTTCGTCGGGGTAAAGCACATAAGACAACGATACCTGACGAGCAACAAGATAAGCCACTTGATTTAGTTAATCGTCAATTTACTGCTGAGCAGCCAAATCAACTTTGGGTAGCTGACATCACCTATGTTGCCACATGGAGTGGGTTTGTTTATGTCGCTTTCGTGATAGATGTTTTTTCACGATACATTGTAGGTTGGCGTGTATCAACGACAATGCACACAGAGCTTATTCTTGATGCGTTAGAGCAAGCTATTTGGCATCGTGGCAACCCCGAAGGGTTAATTCACCACAGCGACAGAGGCAGCCAATATTTGTCTATACGATACACTGAGCGACTTGCTGAAGCTGGAATTCAAGCGTCTGTAGGCAGTGTGGGTGACTCTTATGACAATGCATTGGCTGAAACAATAAATGGATTATTTAAAACAGAGATTATTCGCAGAAATGGCCCGTGGAAGAATGTTGATGCTGTTGAATACGCAACGTTAGAGTGGGTCAATTGGTTTAATAATCAACGCTTATTATCTTCAATTGGGTATATTTCACCAGCTCAATATGAAACAGACTACTATGATAATTTAAACGAGTCAGGTAAAGTGGCCTGACTTAAACAAACTGGTCTCCGATGAACTCGGGGCGATTCA
>NZ_AUTO01000342.1:0-23491 GCF_000498055.1 Pseudoalteromonas sp. TB51 | reverse complement strand
GAACAATGGCAGCCTTGCTGTGTCCAGTGCCCTGAGTTATGAACTCGCGGCGCAATTTCGTTAACCAGTAAAGTGCCGTTTACATCAAAAAACTCAATGGCAAGTACGCCAACATAATTAAGCTCGTTGGCAATTTTTGTAAATGCACTATGGGCCTGCTGTTCAACCAGCGTGTTATTTTTACCCGCAATCGACAAAGTAAGCACGCCGTTGGTGTGCTCGTTTTCAGTAATTGGGTAAATGGCCACATTACCTTGCTTATCGCGTGCACCAATAATAGAGACTTCACGGTCAAACGGGATCATTTTTTCAGCAATAATGCTGTGTGGCGCATCCTGTGTGCCAGAGGCAATAAAATCAGCCATTTCCGACCAAATTTGCTCTATTTGGTCATCTGATTTTAAACGCCACTGCCCTTTACCATCGTACCCTGCTTGGCACGTTTTAATAACCAGCGGTTTTCCTAGGGTTTTAACCGCTAATTCTAAATGCGCTTTTTCTGTGATCAGTTGATACGGCGCACACGCTACGTTTGTTTTATCTAGTAGCGCTTTTTCTAATGCGCGGTCGCCACCGGTTTTAATGGCAGCTTTACCTGGGTAAAATTTATTACTGTTGCAGCACAGTGTAAGTACATCATCGGGGATATGCTCAAACTCTGCGGTAATCGCATCAGCATCACTAATTGCCTGCTCAAGTGTGGTTGTGTAAATTTCACCGGTTAGCGGATGCATAATTTTTTGGCTGCCTACATCGTACGCAACCACATTTAAATTAAGGGGGGCGCCTGCTAGGCTCATCATTCGCGCAAGTTGGCCGGCACCTAAAATTAAAATTTTCATTTTTACTCTGCAGGATTAGGGTTAGCTAAAATAGTCTCGGTTTGCTCTTTACGAAATGCTTCAATTTTTGCAAAAATTTCTGGGTTTTGGCATCCTAAAATTTGTGCAGCAAGTAAACCTGCGTTAGCAGCGCCTGGCTCACCAATAGCCAGTGTACCCACGGCTACGCCTTTTGGCATTTGGCAAATAGATAACAATGAATCTACACCGTTTAAGGCTTTAGATTTAACTGGAACACCAAGCACAGGAAGCGATGTAAATGCCGCTGCCATACCAGGTAAATGCGCAGCACCACCGGCGCCAGCAATAATCACTTTTATGCCTCGATCTGCGGCTGAATTTGCATAATCTGCAAGAAGTTGAGGAGTGCGGTGCGCAGAGACCACTTTTGTTTCGTACTCAATACCAAATTTTTCGAGCATGAGCGCTGCGTGTTCCATGGTTGGCCAATCTGATTTAGAACCCATAATAATGCCAACAGTCATAAATACTCCTCAGTAATGTATTTTAAAAATAGCGGACTTATGTCCGGTTTTAGGCGGGTATTATACCCAAACCAAGTTTAATTGCGACTCACAAAAACAAAAAAAGCCACGTTTAAACATGGCTTTTAAAGGGTTGCAGTTACAAAGTGCTTATACTTCTTTGCTTGCTAGGTATTCGCTGTAGTTGCCTCTAAAGTCAATCACCTGGCCGTCTTTTATCTCCCAAATACGGGTAGCAACCGATGATACAAACTGGCGATCGTGCGATACAAACAGTAAAGTGCCTTCGTACGCTTCTAATGCAAGGTTTAACGCCTCGATAGACTCCATATCCATGTGGTTTGTTGGCTCATCCATTAACAGTATATTTGGTTTATGCATCATAATTTTACCAAATAACATACGGCCTTGTTCACCACCTGAAATAACCTTTACAGACTTTTTAATATCGTTTTGCGAAAACAACATGCGTCCTAAAAAGCCACGAACCACTTGCTCGTCGTCGCCTTCTTGTTGCCATTGCTCCATCCACTCAAACAAGTTCATGTCTTTTTCAAACTCGTCAGCATGATCTTGCGCGTAGTAACCAATATTGGCATTTTCAGACCACTTAAACTCGCCCGACTTAGGTGCTAAACGCCCAGCAAGCGTATTAAGTAAGGTTGTTTTACCTACACCGTTTTCACCGATAATAGCAATGCGCTCGCCTACTTCTACTAAACCTTCTAAATTTGAAAACAACGTATTGTCTTCAAAACCTTGGCTTAGGTTAGTCATTTCTAATGCATTACGAAATAGCTGTTTTTCTTGCTCAAAGCGAATAAACGGCGATTGGCGAGAAGAGGCTTTTACTTCTTCTAGCTGAATTTTATCAATACGTTTTGCACGCGACGTTGCTTGTTTAGCCTTTGACGCGTTTGCAGAAAAGCGCGATACAAACTGTTGTAGTTCAGCAATTTGGCTTTTCTTTTTCGCGTTTTCACTTAATAGGCGCTCACGTGCTTGTGTTGCTGCAAACATGTACTCATCGTAGTTACCTGGGTAAATACGAAGCTCGCCGTAATCAATATCAGCCATGTGCGTACATACTGAGTTTAAAAAGTGACGGTCATGCGAGATGATGATCATGGTGCAGTCGCGTTGATTAAGCACATCTTCTAACCATTTAATGGTGTAAATGTCCAAGTTATTGGTTGGCTCATCAAGTAGCATAATATCAGGGTCAGAAAACAGCACTTGCGCAAGTAACACACGTAGTTTAAAACCTGGTGCTATTTCAGACATAGGGCCGTAATGCTGCTCTGTCGAAATACCTACCCCTAATAAAAGCTCACCCGCTTTAGACTCAGCTGAATAGCCGTCCATTTCGGCAAATTCAGTTTCTAAATCGGCTACTTTCATGCCGTCTTCTTCACTCATCTCTGGTAATGAGTAAATGCGATCGCGCTCTTGTTTAATATCCCATAATTCTTTATGGCCCATGATCACAGTATCAATTACAGAGTATTCTTCGTAAGCAAACTGGTCTTGGTTTAGTTTAGCCACACGTTCATTTGGATCTGTACTTACGTTACCTGCAGAGGGCTCTAGTTCGCCACTTAGGATTTTCATAAATGTAGATTTACCACAACCGTTTGCACCAATTAAACCATAACGGTTTCCTTCGCCAAACTTTGCAGATATGTTTTCAAATAACGGTTTAGCACCAAATTGCATGGTGATGTTAGCTGTACTAATAATAGCGCTACCCTCCAAGGGGACATGATGTATTTAAATTGCGCGCAGTTTAAACTAAATACAGCTTTTTTTCTATGAAAGTTTAAGGTTGAAAGCGTATGAACTATGCCCTATTCCACTCATTAAAGGCGTAAATTAATGCCTAACAAATAGTGCCTAAAAACGCGATTAAGCCAGTGAATGCTTATTCAACTAAAAAAATGCGCTTAGCTAAAAATAATAGCGCGATTTGTGCGCCATATCAGGGTTTAAATTTTCATTAATAAACCCGTTTAACTTAATAAGTCGATTGTTTATCGCAAAGCATTTTAAAAAACAGATAACTGGGTATATATTTATGATATAAAATGCTTTTTAGAGTTTTTGCACTAGCGTTTTATTTTTATCCAACATGAAAAAAACTCATTTTAAAACCCACTTACTTGCGCTATTTTCAGCACTATTTACGTAGTTTATAATCAAAAAAAGCCTATCCTTTAACAGATAAAAAACACCATTAACCTCCAGTGAATATTTATTCATTTTTGGTGTTAATTTCATTGATTATTTTTCACTTTTGAGCCCATAAGGGCTTTGTTAGTCTTCATGCCTTCTAAATTTAATGTCACTTTTTAAAGTTAATACACACAAGGCATCACAAATGATTAAAAACTTTGTAACCCTACTATTAGGAACAAGCATAGTAGTCGCGCCAGCTGCTTCAGCAGTAGAGCTCTATAAGGATGAAAAGAACACTATTAAAGTAGGTGGTTACCTTGATGTGCGCGTTATTAATACGCAAAATCAAACCGAAGTGGTAAATGGTACATCACGTATAAACTTTGGCTTTACTCGCCAACTTAAAAAAGACTGGTCGGCACTGGCGCTTGTTGAATGGGGTGTAAACCCTGTTGGTAGTAGCGATATTATTTACAACAACCGCTTTGAATCTATTCAAGATGAGTTTTTATATAACCGTTTAGGTTATGCTGGCCTTTCGCACGAAAAGTACGGGCAAATTACCATTGGTAAACAATGGGGTGCGTGGTAAGACGTAGTTTATGGCACCAATAACAGCTTTGTATGGGATGGTAATGCTGCGGGTGTTTACACATACAACAAAGACGACGGTGCTGTAAATGGTACTGGCCGTGGTGATAAATTAATTCAATACCGTAATAGCTACAACGACTTTAGCTTTGCAGTTCAAGCGCAACTTAAAAACAGCGAATTTTATACCTGTGATGTTGATGATATTTCTGAAGAAGCGTGTGAAGCCCTGTGGAATGATGGCGACAGCGCAGCTCAAGAAGTAGAGTTTAACTACACCTTTGGTGGTTCTGTAACTTATAACGCAACCGACATGTTAACGTTAACAGCAGGCGTAAACCGTGGTGAATTTGATGTAACGTATGGCGATGGCACAACACAAACCGTTGAAGACTTAATTTTTGGTGCGGGTGTAATGTGGGGCAGCATTGAAAAACCAGGTTTATACGTTGCCGCTAACATAAATAAAAGCGAAAACCACGATACCGATAACCTAGGGCGCTTAATTAAAGACTCTATTGGTGTAGAAACCTTTATGTCGTACCGTTTTGATAACGATGTGCGCCCTTTTGTGGCTTATAACATTTTAGATGCCGGTGACGATTACGTTATTCAACCTAACTTTAATACCGATCCTAATGATGTATTCAAACGTCAGTTTGCTGTGATTGGTGTTCATTACTTAATTGACGAAAACACCATTGCCTACGCTGAAGCCCGTAAAGATTTTAGCGACTTTGAAAGTGATGACAAAGACCAGCAATCGCAAATGGAAGCGTCAGAAGACGACGGGATTGCATTTGGTTTTAGATACAAGTTTTAATTTCCCACCATAACAACACACAAAGCCCAGCTATATGCTGGGCTTTTTTATTTTAAACGTTAAATGATGAAAAAATTTAAATGTTTGAATGCGTTAACAATGGCTATTATTTGTTATAACACTTTATAAAAGCTGTGTGCGCTGCGTATTATTAATGCCTGTAAACATGCTTACAAATTCACCCGTTAATTAATGGAGAGAAAATGAGTTCACTCCAAACCGCCGGTAATTTTACTCTACTATGTATTGCCAGCTTAACCATAATGGTTGGCACCCTGTTAGCGCCGGGTTTAGTTACCATTGCTGATGGCTTAGGCATACAAAGCAACAGCGTATTATTAATTACTTTACCTTCTTTAGGTGCGGTGGTGTTTGCCCCCCTAGCCGGAAGATTAATAGACAAGTACGGCGCATACCCTTTAATTATAATAGGTTTATTTTTATACGGATTAGTGGGTGCATGTGCTTACTTTTTACATGGCCCAACCTTAGTATTTATTAATCGTTTTGCATTAGGTGGTATTACAGCAATAGTGATGGCAAGTTGCACCGTATTAATTTCAACGTGGTACAACGGCGAAGCCCGACTGAATATGATTGCCAAACAAGGTATGGCGATAGAGCTAGGTGGCGTTATATTTTTATTTTTAGGCGGTGTTTTAGCGTCAATGTATTGGGGATTCCCCCTTGCTTTGTATTTAATTGCTTGGCTATTTTTAGCTATGTTGCTCATGTTTGTCCCCCGTAAGCAGCAATTAAACGCCCAAAACACAGAGCAAACTCAACAAATAAAAAAGAGCCATTCAAACGCATTAACGCTTAAAGGGGTTTATATAGTATCAACCCTAGCTATGACCATATTTTTTACCTCTACCGTGCTTTTACCTATTACCTTGCACGCACTAAATTTTAATGAGTCTGAAATAGGCCAACTATTGGCTTTTATATCGTTAATTGCAGTATTTACAGCGGGATTTATGCCTAAAGCAACTAAACGCCTTAGTGAGAAAAATGTATTAGCAATCGCATTTTTTGCCTTTGGTTTATCATACCTTTGCTTTATACAATCAAGTACATTGATATTAGTATTAGGCGCGCTATTAATTGGTATTGGCTTTGGTTTTAGCATTCCTCTTTTAAACCACATGACCGTAGAGCTAAGCCCAGAAAATGTACGCGGACGTAACTTATCGTATTTTACAATGGCGGTGTTCTCTGGTCAGTTTTTTACCTCGTTTATGGAGTACATACCTGGGGGTGAACATAACGTATTTATAATATGCAGTATTTTAAGCGCTGTTGTAGCTATCGCCCTTCTTGTAAAACCTAAAGCGCACTAAGTAGCAATCAATAACCGGTAAAATTATCAAATTAAGTAGCCAATTATCCCCTATTTATTGGCTACTTTTATTCTCCTTCACTCTTTAGCTAAGTTAAGCACTTAATAACAATTTAGTATGATGTGTTCTTTTACTATAAAGCCACCAGCAATGGTTGTTGCTTTAGTTAATTGCATTGTAAAGTCAGTTTTTTAGCCTTAGCAAACAAGTATTAATTAAAGCGATTATAAGCAAAAAGGTGTGTACTGTATATAAATACAGTACACACCTTTTTTTATAACAAACCTTAAGGTTGAACAGGGCCCTAGCGTTACCCACTGCTTAACTTCAAGTGCAGTCATTATCAGCTCTACAGAAAAAGCAGCCAGTATCATCCCCATCACACGCGTTAAAATAGACGCCCCGCCAATACCAATAAGCTTTATAATTTTGCCCGACAGCAACAACAAAATTAAGGTTACACCCAACACTGCCAGTGTAATTAACGCTGTGCCTATTTGGGTTGTAATTGGATGAATGTGATTATCGGTAAGTAATATAACGGCTAAAATAGCCCCTGGTGTGGCAGTAGCAGGTATAGCAAGCGGAAACACTGCAATATCGTGCCCTGGGTCTTGTTTTGCTTTATTTGAATCATTGCCAAATATCATTTGTAAGCCAAACAAAAATAAAATTATCCCGCCCCCTAACTGAAACGATACCAGCCGTATACCCATCGCATTTAAAATAAGCTGCCCTATTAAAATAGAGCCAAGTAACACAGCGCCTGCATATAGCACAGTTTTAAACGCAGTTTTACGACGTTGTTGAACAGTTAAATGAGAAGTGAGCGCAGCAAAAAGCGCCATAGTCCCTATTGGGTCAATAGTGGCCCAAATAACGAGGGCATCTTGAGATAGTTTTTCTAGCATATAAAATCCTTGTTAAGCGAACACGTTTTAAAAACTCGGGTAACAAATTCATTTGCTTACGCTTAACTAAAAGCCAAATTGGCTATTTTTTATATTGCATTTGTTCCTCTTATGATGAAATTTACTAACGTGTATTATGTAAATGCAGCACTAATACATTACTGATGCGGTACTAAACGTGTTTATACCAAATAGAATGCTCACCCAAGCTAAAGCCTAATTTAACTAATAAGTTATGCGAACGCGCATTATGTGCACTTACCTGCGCCGCTAAGTAATTAAGCGGTATAGCCTGTTTAAGTGTTTTAACAAAGCCGGTAATTACCTCAAACATAATGCCCTTATCCCAATACATAGGATCAAGCTCAAACCCTATAAACGCCCTACTTTTACAAGGCGATAAATTATAAAGCCCACAGGTGCCCATGAGTTTGCCATTTATATTATGTTCAATAGCCACTCTTATCACTTCGCCTTCGTAATAGGCGGTAATATCGTCTTGTATTAATTGCTTAATTTGGCATTTACTTAATGGGGTTTGATAGTCGTTAAATTCGCTCACTTGCGGGTGATTCAAAATAGAAAATAACTGTGGGGCATGCTTATGGGTAATTAAACGCAATGTAACGCGTTCAAGCTGAGTTGTTTTAAACATTTTATACAGGAGTTAAAATAGCGCTTTATGGTTAAGCATTATTAACTTACCATAGCGTATTCACAAGCATTATCTTTATAGCCAATATTGAGAGCAATAATGAGCGACGATTTTAAAGTAATTCAACCTACCACAACAGTATACTGCCCTAAACGTGGTGAGGGCTGGACCCTAACAGGCATTACTAATATAAACGAGTTTACCTCGGTAATGTTTGACGGCACACGTTATACACTCCCCGCACGCGAAATAGTAGAAGAGCTGTTACCAAACCAATTAGCCCGAGAGCAAAATAATAGCTAGCGCCCGTGTATAAACGGAAGTGNGCCACTGTGCAGCCAACTATATATAGAGTAACGAAGGATTAAAATGTATCGTCTTCACTGTATACATTTACTTTTAACTCGTCTTCATCTTCAAAAACAACAAACGAAATAGGCTTACAACATACTTGGCAGTCTTCTATGTATTGCTCACCAATATCTGCCGCGTCTAATAATACTTCTATACTTTCGCCGCAATACGGGCAACTTATCGATTTTTCGGTTAACTGGTTCATTTAACACCTGCTACTTTTATCTCAATGCTTTCACTTTAATAAACACACTTTAATAAACACACTCTGATAATACAACATTGTGCTACAGAGGTTGCCCAATGTACGTATGACCTTAATTAAAAACCATTACGTATATTACTTTTTCCGCTATTCACGTTAGCCTACTAAAAACAATGAAATAGGTTTTACAGTTAAAGGGTCTAACTATTAAGAATATGTATTTAAACTCATACTAGAGGTAGATTATTATATGAAAAAATCACTTACGCTTGCATTAACATCTGCCGCAATGTTGTTTAGCACCTTTTCACATGCAGCCAAAACCGATAAAGCAGTTTTAGCCGGTGGATGTTTTTGGTGTATGGAAAGCGACTTTGAAAAGCTAAAAGGCGTAAAAGATGTTATATCGGGTTTTACCGGCGGTAAAATTAAAAACCCGACCTACAATGGTAACCATCAAGGCCATTATGAAGCAGTACAAATTACTTACGACCCTGATGTAGTAAGCTACAAAGGCATACTTGATCATTTTTGGGTAAATATTGATCCCTTTGATGCCAAAGGCCAATTTTGCGATAAAGGCCCTAGTTATTTAAGCGCCATATTTGTCGCTAACGAGCAAGAGCGCAAAATAGCAGAGCAAACCAAACAAGCCGTAATAGCAGAGTTTCCAAATCAAACAGTGGTCACGCCAATACTTAATGCCAGCACTTTTTACCCAATTAAAGGTAAAGAAAGCTACCATCAGGATTATTATAAAAATAACCCCATACGCTACAATACCTACCGCTGGCGCTGCGGACGCGATAACCGCCTAGAAGAAATTTGGGGCGATAGAGTCACACATTAAAAACTATTGTTAGAACAATTGATGGGTTTACACAAACCCATCCCCATTACAGCTATCTGCTAATTCTATTCATTCCGCCCCTAATTATAAAGATTATTTTGATACTGTTTCCTAAAACAGCTTATTTATCTAACTTTATAAATATAATAAATTGCACTCCTAAATTGATAAAACCTAATTCAACAACTGGAGTTACACATTATGTCTGCCACCCAATTACAACTTGCTCGTGCTCTAGCGTTACCTTCAAGAGAAGCCATGTTAAATCGTGAGCACTCTGTACAGCATTTTTGGTACAACAACGACCAACTACTTACACAAGCCTGGAAAGAGTGGGAAGAAACCGAAGTAGATACAGCCACCTTTACCCTTGACGATTCATTACTAGATAAAAACTTACGTGAAGCCGTTAATGCTGCATGGCAAGATCCATCAAAAGAGCATTTAGTAAAATCACTACTAGAAGAAGTAGCGACTGATGTTTATCAGTTTCAATTTTTTGATCCTGAGCGCCTAGCAGTTTTACGTGGTTACCTAGAAAAAGTATGGAATGCTAACATTCCTATGCGTCCACCGTACGGTATTGTATTAAACCGCCGCGGCGCCATGCTCGACAAACGCTCAGAGGGCTATTTAGCTGCTCCTAGTTTTCAGGCATTTTATAACCAAGTATTAAATACATACATGCGCCCTATTTCACGTTTATTGTTTCCTGAAATCATAGGTTACGATACGCAAACGTTTGGTTTTTCTATTTATTACGACCCAAGTACAGATGCGTCTATTCGTCCGCATACCGATGCATCATCAGTAACATTAAATATTAATTTAAACTTACCTGGCGAAGAATTTAGCGGATCAGAGCTTGATTTTTACGACCAAGTAAACGAAAAAGTTGTGCAACTTAGCTTTAAACCAGGCACCGCCATGATCCACAAAGGCAATGTACCACACGCGGCAAAACCTATAACCAGTGGCGACAGAACAAACCTAGTGTTATGGCTTTTTGGCGATAATGGCCGTATACCAGCGCCGGGTTCTAAACGTACAGATATTGACGCAAAAGAGCGTTGGACTACGCCAAAAACAACGCCAGACGGCTACGCACCTTTTTAAACGGTGCCAAGTTTAACCTTTTTTGCCTAATACTTGCCCATTAAAGGTATTTAATCATACTTTAATGGGCTATTTACTTGTTACATAACCACTTAGTTACTATCTTTTTAGTATGCTAAGTTAATTTAAACAGCCTAATGAAGTTAAACTTTTTTATAATAACTACACTGCTTGTATCCTCTTTTGCCTGTGCATCGCCTACTAAACAAAAATTAGTTGTAGGTTTTGGCGAAACCCTACCACCTTTTGTAATGTCACATACCAACAGCGGGCTAACCCTCGATATTATTAAAGCCGCATTAACGCCTTTAGGTTATCAAATAGAGCCACGCTATTACCCTTATACTCGCCGCGCTAAAGAGTATATAGATGGAAAGCTCGACATACTAGCCGACATAAACTTAAGCACAGAAAACGGTAATCTCCTAAGCGGTTATATTTCAAATGAAGCCTATGAATACGAAAACGTTGCGATAGCCCTAAGGAGCAAGCATTTTAACTTTACTAAAATCTCAGATTTAACACATTACAGCTTAATCTCGTGGCCCAGCGCCGGCATACATTTAGGTGAAGAATATGCAAAAATGGCAAAAGCCAATACACAATATTACGAAGTGCACGACCAATCTCTTCAAGTTAAAATGCTTTTTTCAAACAAGGCTAATGTCATTCAAATGGATAAACAAAGTTTTGATTACTATCGCTCAACCCTTAAAGGTATTGATAGCACACAACCTGTAGATCACTTTGCGCTGTTTGGTAAAAGCCCTAGTGGCTATTTATTTAAATCAAAAAAATTACGTGATGACTTTAATATTCAGCTGCAAAAGTTAAAAAATTCAGGCGAGTACTCTAAAATATTAAAAAAATACAAACACGCCAAATAAAAAAAGGTCGCTTTAACTAAGCGACCTTTTTACGTTTACAGCGCAAAATACCAATTAAAACTTATAAGAGGCAGAAAATTTAACGTTACGTGGTTTACCAGGTTGTACCCATGCATCGGCAAACGAGTTTGTGTAATACGTTTCATCAAACAGGTTATTTACCTCAGCCGTAACACCAATCGCGTCTGTTACATCGTAATTTACAAATACACGCGCGGTTGTATAACTGGGTAGTTTAAAGTCGGTACCAAAATAGCCATTGCGTTCGTCTACAAATAATAGCCCGCCACCAAATTTAATTGCATTGCCATATAACTCGCCCGATTTAACAAGCTGCAAGCTAAGTTGATGCTCTGGTACATTTAAAAGTGACTCGCCGGCCTCTACTGTGTAGCCAAAGTTAGCATCAAAAAATGAGTTTTCTATTTGGGCATCTACATACGCATACGACGCCCAAATTTCTAAACTATCGCTAAGCTCACCCGTTAGGTCTATTTCTATTCCCTTACTTTGCGCTTCACCAATGGCTGCGTAGGTAAACGCTGTTGGGTCATCTACTACTAGCATGTTGTCTTGATCTACTTTAAATACGGCAACGGTACCAAATAACGAGCCATCGTTAAGTGTAAATTTTACACCTAGCTCAGCAGAGGTAGATTGGTTTGGCTCAAAACCATCGCCATTGGTATCAGTGCCCGAAAGCGGGCGAAAGTTTTCGCCATAGGCTGCATAAACAGATACATAATCACCGGCTTCATACACCACACCAAACTGCGGGCTCACGCGCGACTGCGTTTGTTTAGTATTAGTGCCTGCTAAACGGTTATTTAAGCGCTGCTCGTAATCATCAAAACGGGCACCAATACGAATATCTAACTTATCGGTAACGCTTATTTGGTCTTGAATAAATACCCCTAGTGACTCTTGAATCTCTACGCGGTCGGTATTAGATGTAGGCGTTGGTAATTCATACGCGCCGTATACAGGGTTAAATACATTAATGTATTGATCGCCCCGTACACGCAAAATAAATTGATCGTTTTCAAATTTATCAGCGTCAACACCCATAATTAAACGGTGCTTAAAACCGCCAAGCTCAAGGCTGCCGCTTAGCTCTGCACGCAATACATGGTATTGAGCATCAAAATCGCGGTAGCGCCTAAAGCGGTTTACTTCGCCATCAACTACGCCGCCAAACCCGGTTTCGGTTGCAAAGCCTTCCATAGAGGTATCACGGTAGTTTGCACCAAATAAAATGCTCCAGTTATCATCAAAGTCATGAATGTACTCTAACTGATGCCCTAGTACATCGGCTTCAATTGGGCCATCGCCCGGCTCACCTAAAAAGCGACTTTGTGGTATAAGCCCAAGCTCGCCATCTATGGCTAATACGCCTCTATCAAACGGTACTTCTTGCTCGCTGTATTCAAGCTCGTAAACAAGTTGGCTACTGTCGTTAATATTCCACACTATTGACGGGCTAAAGCCGTGTTTAGTGGTTTCTATGGTGTCTCTAAAGCTCTCGGCGTCTTCGTAAAAACCAACCACTCTAATTGCAACGTCATCGTTAAGCGCCGTGGTGTAATCTACATCGGCGCGGTAAGTATCAAAACTCCCTACCGAGAGCTTAATTTCACTTTGCGTATCAAACGTTGGGCGTTTAGTAACTAAGTTTACTGTACCACCTGGCTCACCACGGCCAAATAAAGCCGCACGCGGGCCTTTTAAAACCTCAACCGACTCAATACCCGACAAATCACGCGAGCCACCAAAACCGCGCCCAGCATTAAAACCATTTACTAAGTAGTTACTGGGTAGGTTTTCATCGCCAACAAAGCCACGTAACGAAAAACTATTCCAAAGCCCTCCAAAGTTATTTTGCCGTGCAACAGAGGCCGATAAATCAAGCGCTTGGTCAAGGCTTACTGCACCTGCATTTTCAAGCGCTTCTAAATCAATTTTAAGCTCTGATTGTGGAGTTTCTAGTTGGCTAAAGTTACCTTGGTAAGCTTGGCGCGTAGCAACCACAGACAGCCTTTCAATGTTTGTGTTAGCACTGTGTGTTTGCTGGTTTTGATCAGCAGCTAAAGCGTGGCTGCTAAATAAGCTTACTAGGCACGCACTTAAATAGGTGAGCTTAAGCCCTGTTGTGTTGGTTTTCATTGTGAACCTTGTTAGTAATGTAAGTATTTTATAATTATGGTGTTGTTACTAGGTGCGCTAAAAAACGGCGTTTAGTGCACCTAGTAAGGATTACTTTGCTATAGCCTCAAAGCGTGGCATGTTATTGAGAACTGATTTAGGCGGGTTACCCTTATAAAATAACCAAGGGTAATAAAACTCACGTAATTGCTGATGATAATCACGAATTTGCTGCTCGTATGCATACGCCGCTACTGAGTCGGTTTGGGCGGCTCGCGTTAAGCTGCGCTGCAATAACAGCGGTGGCGAAAACCACGACACAACGCCTGCTAAGTCATATTTTTTAGCGGCTGCGTCTCGGTATGCTTTAGAGAGCGGCGCTGCTTTTAAATCGCCCATTTGCTGAAATGCGTAATACCATTTCCACTCAAACTCACTGCTCATAGCAATGTATGGCGCAAGTGCTGGGTACTCTTTAATAAAAGGCTGCATAGTGGCAAATTTTGGTAAATCCCAGGCATCATTTACCGCCTCACGCTGAGTAAGCATAATGTCGCCACCCTTAGGCGAATGCACCGACTTGTTTATAGCAAGGTCGCCTAAAATAGGAATAATAAAAGCAAATAATACCCATAAACCAATTAGGCCAGAGGCTACGCGCGGCGCACTAGTCGCGTTTTTGCCCCACCACACACTCAGCGCAGTCCAAAATGCAAGGTATGCAATACAAAGTAGCGATACATACGCAATTTCAAACGCGCTTGCCCCAGCTATAAATGCACCTATAAAAAATGGCAGCATTAAACACACTATTACTGCTAAAAACCTTACCGTTATACGTGCGCCCCACAAAGCAAAGTACGATTTAGCCGTAGTAACAAGTAAGTCGTGCCTGCCGCTGGTGCGCTCATTTGCAAATAAGTCATGAAATAGCAAAATAATAACCAGTGGTGCTAAGGCGCTAATTACAAATACAAAATCAATTTTACCGGCTTGTGCCAATTCGGCATTTTGTGCATCGCTTTCGTAAATTTGCCCCTCTATGGCCAATAAATTAATACGGTGTTTCCACGGGAATATATCGCGTTCCCCTAATGCTGCAAAAGCAAGGTTAGATGGCTGAGAATACGTTAAATGAAAACTGTAATAAGCCAGCATGCCCGGATCGTCTTGCTTTTGCTGCACTTTAGCGCGATCGCTTTGATCTGCAGCTTTTAAACGCTCTATTGTTTGCTGCTGCGCACTTACTTCGCTAAGCCCGCTGTATATTGCAAAGCCCGATAAAACAAAGCTACATAACAGCAATACCACAAGGTACTTTTGACGGAGTAAAAAGCCCCATTCTCGTGTAAGTTGTGTAATTAAATAACTCATATCAAACGTTTTCCTACCAATTTAATACCGCCTACAAGTACTACAATCCATAGTATTAACTGTAAAAAAGCGGGTACACTTCTTTGCGCGCGAACATCAGCGCTATCTACATCAAAGGTAAAGTTTTGCAGTATTTGCCAGTTCTCTGATCCTACGCGCGCTTTTTTAGTAGCCTCGGTATTGGCGTTACGGTTCATATCAACTTGGTAATCAAGCTTTTCAATGTGTACTTTGTTAAGCCCTTGCACAAAATCAAAGCGCAGCTGTTCGGTTTCGCGTAAAAAGCGATGATGGGTTTCTATGCTGGTGCCCACTACAATCATCGACAGCGAGCGAATAGCCACCATAGGCGATACCCAACCAAAGTAACGCGATACCTGCGTTTGTTTAAGCTCACTTTGCATGCGCTGCTCGGCAAACTGGTTTAATACCTTAGTTTGTTTAACCTCTGATTCACTGGCCACTAACCCTCTAAAGTTTACTGGTAGCTCATCAATGCTGTTTACGTTGTATTTTTTAAGCAGAGATTGTTTAAATTGCTTAAAGGCGGGGTCGTTGGTGTTATGGCCATCACCTAGTTTTCTAAGCTCAGCTTTTACTTCAAAGTCGGTTTCTATTTTACCGGCCGATGGCACAGCCGTAGAGGCACTTGTACTTGCTACGCGCGGCATAACAATGCAAAGTAAAATCCACACAAACGCAAGCGCTGTAAAGCTACCACTATTTTTACTAAACACGCTCGATGCTAATAAAACAACTAACACCCACACGCTTAAATACAATGCATAGCCCACAATAAAACTAACAACGGCTAAAAGGCTTTCACCCGCGCTAAGCGTAAATAACGCCGACACCGCTAATGGCGCAATAATTAACCCAACAACACACAAAAGCGCCAGCCCTTTACCCGCAATAAGCGTACTGCCTTTGGTGCCTTGCGCCAATAAATACGACAGCGTTTGCGATTCGCGCTCACGACTAATAGAGCTGTAACCAATTAAAATAAGCAGTAACGGCGCTAATGTTTGCACTATAAAAGCTGGCGTTAAGCTGCCAAGTTTTGTTAAAGCTGTGCCTTGGCGCTGCTCGGCAAACATTGCACTATTTTGCCTATGCCCTTCTAAAAATATTGAGTTACCTGTGTAGGCATCAATCCCCGGATCTAGGGTGCTCAGAGGGGTTGGTGTTCTAAAAGCGTAATGCCCGTAATGCACCATTCTGTGTGGGTGGCGATCGGGCTGCTCAGCAAAGCTTTGCTCTGCATTGCTTTGTAATTCATTACGAGTGTGGCTAAGTTCGTGCATTGTAATGGCAGTCACCACCACAGATGAAAGCGTAAGTAATAAACCTATGGCTAAAACGGTCATCGCCAGTTTTGAGCGAAGCCAATAGCGCCACTCATCTTTGGCAACTATCACCATTTTTGAAAAGTTATTTTTGCTCATTACGCGCCTCTTTGTGCAAACGCGGCATGAACTTGCTCGGTATCAATTCGGCCGTTTTCTGGCGCGTCAAATTCGCCCACCAGCTCGCCCGCTCTTAATAAACCAATTCGGTTTGCAACTTGGCATGCGCCGTATACATCGTGCGTTACCATTAAAATAGTGGCGCCGGTTAATGCAAGCTCACGCACTAACTGGTTAAACTCATCAATAGCAACAGGGTCAAGGCCCGATGTAGGCTCATCGAGTAAAAATATTGGGGCTTGGCGTAAAATAGCCAGTGCAATCGCGGTTTTTTGCCTCATGCCTTTAGAATACGTTTGCATAGGACGCTCCCATGCAGCTTGTTGTAGCGCTACACGGTTAAACGCAGCATTAATTTGCTCATCGGTTTTTTTAATATCAGCAAGCGATAAAAAATACGCCACGTTTTCGCGGGCAGTTAAATGCGGATATAACGTGGCCGACTCTGGCAAATACGCCGTTTTACCGCGTACAAAATCAAGTGCCTGTGTTACCTCTTTGCCCGCTACTTTTACAGAGCCTTGAGTGGGTTTATTAAACCCAAGCAAAGTTTTTAACGTGGTTGATTTACCCGCGCCGTTACCGCCAAGTAACGCGTAAATTTCGCCCGAGCCTACGCTAAAGTTTAAGTTTTTTAAAATAGCGTTGTTTTTAATGCTAAAACTTAACGATTCCACTTCAATAATGGCTTCGCTTTTAACTGCTTGAGTAGCAGCTTGAGTAGCGGCTTGAGTTGTATTTAGGTCTTCATTACGTGTTTGTTCTGCACGTGAAGATTCTTTCGGTGATGTTTGATTAACAGCTGTAGGTGTACTCACATTCAAACTCTATTAAGGGAAATTAGAATGCGTTGAATGTTATACTATATCAAATACATATTGCAACACTATAACATATTAATAATTAACAAATGATGCAGGAGTTTTAATAGTGTTACCTACGTTGATATATCCAACGGGTTTTGTCTATTACAAAAACCCATAACCATTTAAGCTAAAATCATTTAAACGCAGCGTTTAATATTAAGTACTTAAGTTATTTACGCCTTACCTTTAAAGTAAATTGAACAATGAACTTTTCAATTGCTAAAATGCCAACCTATTTTTCTATCAAGAGATACAATGGCAAATTTCAATACTCATCTTAATACTGCAGTCATCATCACAGGTTTTGGCTCGGCCACTTTATTAACTGCAGGCCATATTGATTTAAACGGCGCACTTTGGTTATGGTTTTTAGGCTCAATTGGCGGCTTATTACCCGACATAGACTCAGATAACTCAACCTCGCTCAATACTATTTTTAACTTATTCGCACTGAGCGCTGTATTACTGGTGCTGCATTACATAACCACCGAGCTAATAATCGAAATTAGTTTTATAGAGCTAATCGTAGTGCCGTTATTGGTGTACGGGTTTATGAAATACATTATTAGGCCTATTTTTGAATGGATCACTGTGCACAGAGGCAGTTGCCACTCGTTATTATTTTTACTGTTATGCGCGCTGTTAACAACGCAAGTAACGTGGCAACTAAACGAGCAAACAACCACACAAGCAGCCACCTTTGCCTGGTTAACAGGAGGGTTTATTTTAATCGGCGGGTTAATTCATTTATTACTCGATGAAATTTACAGTGTAGATTTAAGCAATGTCACTATTAAACGCTCCTTTGGCACCGCGTTAAAAATAGCCGACTTCGACAATAAATTAATTACCTTGGCATCAATAATTGCCATTGCAGGTTTAATCTATGTAGCCCCGCCTACAGAGCAAACTATTACCGCATTAAGTGATTGGTCACATTTTAGGCTTTTATCTTAATAAATAACATTTATAAGCTTAGCCACACAAAATACCCATAAACATTGTTTATGGGTATAAATGCTTTATTAAGCGATTGTTTTAATTTCCTCTCGAATAAACAGCCGCTTTAGTTAGTCGAAGTAACTCCAATATTTAATTTAAAGGTTAATTCACAAAAGGATTAGATGCGAATCTCTTTTAAGAGCTTAACATCTTATCTCAATGCGGCTTTGCCAATTTAAGTTTCATTAAAAGCACAAGTTTTAGCCTATTTGATATTAATTATTATTTTTATTGGTTTTAGTGAAATAATTACTCCGCTTTACCTGTCTTATAGCAGCAATACTTTCATCTGTTTGATGTATGCAAAGCGACTACAACTTTTAAAGCGTCAAATATAAAATTATAAGAGGTACATAATGGAATTTACACATAAACGCACCACCCTAATTACAGCATCGTTATTGTTAGCGTTGGCGATAACCCAGGCTATTTTTACTGCCCTTTACAGTGCTGAAATTAACTTTTCAAGGCAGTATGCATGGGGACTAGAAGCTGTGCTGTTTACTGTGCTTGTAGCCTTTGCAAGTACCACTATGGTGCAAGCTAAAAACGCTCAACTAGGTTGGTCGGCTATCACATTTAGCGCAATATTAAACATAGTACAGGTAAGCATTGGCCTAACGTTGTTTTCAACATTTGGCAAAGTGGCGGGCGCAGTAGAAGGCGCACAACCTTTAATTGGTGGCGTGGTGTCTTTATCATTCATGATTTACTACGCAGCTAAATTATTATTAGGATTAGCAGCTGTTGTTTTTGGCCTGTCTTACTTAGCTAAAGGTGGCAAAGTCATTGGCGGCCTTACAGCCCTAGCAGGCGCGGTTGCAATGCTTGCAAATGCAGTATTAATTATTGCTGGGCGTGATGGAATACTACCATCAGGCGTTGCTGGTGCATCAGGCATGATTGCAACGTTACTTCTAGCAATCTGCTTATTTGGTCTTAACCGTAAGCAAGACTAAGGCTTAATACCTTATAAGTAATTTGCTTATTTAGATAAGTTATAAACATCGGCGTGTATTAGAGTGCTAATTCGCCGATGTTTTACGTTTAAAGTGTTTAGATTTAAAGAGCTAGACGCCTCAATTATTTATAGCTAATTCACAAAGAGGTTATAAATAGCTTATGTCAAAAGGTTTTAACCAATTCATATTTTAATGTATGAAGTCAAGATTTGACCCCGTTGGCCCTTAGTTTCTGCATTTGAATAAAATGATAATAAGGTAATTAGCAATGCTAGAGCCTTAACTAAACGTTCCTTGTAACGTAGCAACTTGTCAAATCTAATTAAACAAATAAAACTCTCCCAGTTAAATTTAATACGTTCGTATTTCAAGTTAATACCCTTTTCGTAATCTAAAGGCTAATTCACAGAGAGGTTATAAGACGCTTCGCTTTTAGAGGCTATAAATAGCTTATATCAAAGCAATTTTGACTAATTTAAGTTTTGATGTGTGAAGTTAAGATTTGACCCCTTGCCTTTCTAATTCGCCGATATTTTATGTTTGAAGTGTCAGCCATCTTATTTTTTAAGACTAATCCACAAAGAGGCTATGAGGCGCTTCGCTTTTAGAGGGTTAAAAATAGCCTTTATTAAAAGCTTTTAGCCAATATATGTATTGATGTCTCTGCTCACTATTCATAAGCTTCAATTCCCAGCTTGAATAACTAACTCGATAGCTTCATCTATTATATTAACCGAGTAACGTGCTCTAGTTCTTTCACCTGAAGGACATGCAATTCTTGGTTCTGAATATTTAAAGTTTATATTTTCGCACCAAACAACAATCTCAAACTCTTTACTCTTTGATACTGTAATATTTAAAAACTCAAGCCTTTCTTTCACAGTAATAATATGTTTTAAATCTTTATCACCAACTTCAATTGATGCAAGGCGATCGTCTATACTTCCAAGTTTAGATTTTACATCTTCAACTTCGGTTTCCAATTTGTCTTGACGAACAATCGCATTAGCTAGAGCCCTTGAATTTTGAGCCAATATTTCGGCCATTTGCGATAAAGCTGAACCTTTAGGAATTAATGGCGGTGGATAACAACCATGTTTAGTTAAAGAAGGTATTACTTCATGATATAGCCATTTTTGAAATCTTTTACCTGCTTTGCTTTTGTCACTTGATAGAACACGAAATAATCCGGGTTGAGTTACAAAAATTTCTTTTTCTTCTGTGAAAGTGGGATTTATGGCTGGAATCATAATATATTCATCAGTATCTAATGAACTAAGTTGATTTTTTATTATTCCTGCCATTGATTTAGATATATGCTTTTCATCTAGCTCTCTATTTTCTTTGTTAAGAGTAATTAATACATCTTTAAGTGACACGTGAAGAATATCTTCGTACTGGCATGTCCTGATATCAGATGATCCAGTTTCTCCTTCATAGCATATTTTTACTAAGTTACTTTCCACCTTAATATTTACTCCATAATTTATTAAAATTTCATCCGCACAAAGCTAAGTGAAACTAGGAACTATCCTTAACGATAATACCGTACTCATCAAACAACTCCGATGATAAAGTACAAGTATACAGTTTTAGCTTTTTTACTAATAAGTCTAAACTTACCGATACACAAACTAAAAAATTATACCTATTAAACGACTTGCATGTATGCTTTTACTTTAAAACTAAATTTCTTTTTTTGTTTGGCATATTATCAACAAGTAAATCTAGGAGGACATCAATATTATACCCATATTCTGCTGAGTAATAGATAGGCTTAATGATACTAACTCCAGTAGCTTCCTTTACTCGATTTTGAATAGAAATAGTCTGAGACTCTAAGAAATCCTTTAGTTTCTCCATTGGCTCATTATTGGTATAATCCCAGTATCTACCTTTCATTGCCATATCAGCCTGATTTACAGCTACAACAATTCTTTCTTTTTGGAAATTTGGGACAATTATTTCATTTAATAGTTTATAGTTTGTTCCCATATCTCTATTTGAGCCTTCTATGATCACTAGAACCATATCTATAAAGCCATGCTTGTTATCGCTCATAGAATAATCTTTGTAGAGCAACTCAACTATTTTTTTAGAATGTTCACGATCCTTTTCGATTCCATCCCCCAAACCAGGAGTATCCCACAGTCGGAAATAATCATTGAGCATATAACTCGTTAAAGTCATTGTTTCAGGATCTACACCTTTTCCAACCTTAGCAATATCCTTTTGAAATATACTGTTTAATGTTGTAGATTTTCCAGCTCCTGTAACTCCTGTAACCATAATATCTAATGGATTGATCCCAATAATATTTAAGCCTGTAATGAAATCTGTTTCTCTATAATTTTTATACATTCAATTACCATAGATCTTTGATAATAGAGCCAACACTGCTGACTAAAGATTTTACAGCTCCAACCGCGGCTCCAGCAACTTTACCAATAGCTTCACCCGTTTTTCCCATACCCAGTATATTACCAAGCTCTTTACCTATTTCTCCGCCTGCCTTAGATGTTTCTACAATAGTTTCTACAAATGACTTATGAAGTTCAGCCGTATAATCCTTGATTTCATCGCTATCTTGCCACATTTCTTTCTCATCCGAAGTAGCATTCACATAAGCCAATCGTTTATCTATAGGTGTATTTTTAACAATAAAATAAAGTAGCTTAGATAAATTGTAAGGTTTTTGTTCTGCATCACTATCTTTAAAACCTGCTGAATAATAAATAGGCTCGATATTTATTCCTGTTGCTTCTTTAACCCTATTTTTCACAGATTTAACTTTATCATTTAAAAAATCGACGAGCTTAGGTTCAGGCTTATTACTTACAAAATTCCAATATCTGCCTTTCATTGCTACATCGGCCTGATTGATAGCAATTAAAACTCTATCTTTTGCATTTTCACCAATATTAGGAATAATTACCGAATTTATTAATTCATAAGATGTACCTAGATCCCGACTTCCACCATCTAAAATAACTAAAACTAAATCAATTAGTGGCTTGTTATCTGAATCCAATTCATTAAGCTTTGAAATGATCGCTTTTGAATGTTTTATATCTTTCTCTTTTCCATCCCCCAATCCAGGACTATCCCATAAAATTAGATTATCTAATTCATATTTTGAATCGCCCCGTGTTTGCCAGAGACTCAATAACTTGAGAAACTGGAACTATGAAAAAATCAAATCGCTATACATCAGAATTTCGTGAACGTGCAATTAGGCTTGTTACCACACAACAGCATGAATACCCTTCTCTTTGGGCTGCGCTAGTATCGATTTCAGATAAACTGGGATGTACCCCAGAAACACTTAGAGCATGGGTCAAGAAATCTCAAGCTCAACCGTCTAAACCCTCTTCTAATACGCAATCAACTGAAGAACGCCTTGCCGTCTTAGAGCGCGAGAATAAAGAGCTCAAGCGAACGAATGATATCCTGAGGCAAGCTGCCGCTTTTTTCGCCCAAGCGGAGCTCGACCGCAAACAGAAGTAATAGTGGATTTTATTGATGCTTGCAGAGAGCATTACGGTGTCGAGTCAATTTGCAAGGAATTGCCGATTGCACCATCAACGTATTATTCTCATAAACAGATACAAAGAGAGCCTGAGCGACTGTCTAACCGCAAAAAGCGTGATGCTGAGCTGATAATACTCATTCGCGAAGTGTGGGAGGATAATATGTCAGTTTATGGTGCAAGAAAAATATGGAAGCAGCTACAGCTTGACGACCATCAAGTCGCCCGCTGTACAGTCGAACGATTGATGCGAGTTATGGGAATTCAAGGTGTTCGTCGGGGTAAAGCACATAAGACAACGATACCTGACGAGCAACAAGATAAGCCACTTGATTTAGTTAATCGTCAATTTACTGCTGAGCAGCCAAATCAACTTTGGGTAGCTGACATCACCTATGTTGCCACATGGAGTGGGTTTGTTTATGTCGCTTTCGTGATAGATGTTTTTTCACGATACATTGTAGGTTGGCGTGTATCAACGACAATGCACACAGAGCTTATTCTTGATGCGTTAGAGCAAGCTATTTGGCATCGTGGCAACCCCGAAGGGTTAATTCACCACAGCGACAGAGGCAGCCAATATTTGTCTATACGATACACTGAGCGACTTGCTGAAGCTGGAATTCAAGCGTCTGTAGGCAGTGTGGGTGACTCTTATGACAATGCATTGGCTGAAACAATAAATGGATTATTTAAAACAGAGATTATTCGCAGAAATGGCCCGTGGAAGAATGTTGATGCTGTTGAATACGCAACGTTAGAGTGGGTCAATTGGTTTAATAATCAACGCTTATTATCTTCAATTGGGTATATTTCACCAGCTCAATATGAAACAGACTACTATGATAATTTAAACGAGTCAGGTAAAGTGGCCTGACTTAAACAAACTGGTCTCCGATGAACTCGGGGCGATTCA
>NZ_AUTO01000341.1:0-7656 GCF_000498055.1 Pseudoalteromonas sp. TB51 | reverse complement strand
TCTCGCATTACCTTTAAGCAACCTACGGTCGTTTCTGAAGGAAAGAACTCGGCGTATACTTCACTAGTAGCATCGTCAATCATGATAACTAAACAGTGCTTTTTATCACCAAACCAACGATGAGGGCTACCATCCATTTGCATCATTAATCCCGGAGCTTCCATGCGTTCTCTGCGTTTGCGAACATTACTACGTCTTCGTTTAGCGCGTTTAACATGGTGGATATCATGAGCCCAACTTCGTAGGGTCTCGCGCTTAACTACGATGTTTTCATTGATTGCTAACTGCTCAGCTAAGTGAAGCAGATTCAAGTCGAAATACTTTTCTTTAATCAGAGTTTGCACGGCTTTTTTAATTGATACTGGTGTTTTATTTGGCGGGGCTTTGCCACGATTACCATGAATAGCAAATTGAATACCGACTTGCTGATATTGTTTGACGTAGCGTTCAATTGTACGTCGTGACTTGTTAAGTAACTTTGCTGCATTGCCAATTGTTATTCTGTTTTCTGCTACTTTAGCAATAATATCAACAGTGAGTTGAGCTTTTGAATCCATCACAATCATCCTCAACATGCCTTATTAGTATTCCAAAAACAAAACACTAACAGACACGTAAAAAAGTGACCGACAAATTCCCTTGGTAATTAGCGATTACGACAGAATCGCTTGGTAATTAAGATACGACAAAGTCGCTTGGTGTTAACATAATTATTTGCATCAATCACTAAATCAAACACATACCCTGTGCCAATATTAGTGTGTACCGTACCATGGTATCGCGCTAACAACTGCCACTGAATATTTCGGTTACTAAGTCGCTTATAATAAGCCAGCTCTTGATCTTGCTCCTGCGAAAACCCTTCATGGCTTACTTTTATACATAAATTATGTGCCTCAGGGTGCCTGTAACACGTTCTATGCGCCCCTTTACCTACAATTAAATCGTCGTTCAATGAGATCAAACCAATTTTCGTCCTAACGTAAATTTACAAATACCAATTCGCTTAATTAAGTAACCTGTTTTGAGGATTGGTATAAAACGAGGTAAATAACACGCCTTAAAATTGCACGCTTAGTATTTACATCTATTAATGCAGCTTTTATTACTATGTCAGTAATAAAGTAGGTATATTCGTTAAATAAGCCGGCCATTTTAACTATAAATTAGGGTTTATCAAGGTAAATTAGCTACAGTTTGAATGTATTAAAGACTAAGGTAGATTTGCTTTTGTATTATTATTAAAACGAATACCAGGCTATTGAGATAAGGAAGAAGAACAAAAAATTTAGATTTGTTCGCGGTAGTTAACCAAGTCTTACAAATAAATATTTAGATAGTAGAAGCCCCGTTTTTACTATCTAAATACGCCGGTATATAGCTAAACCGACTTTGTATATTTGTATTCGCATGATACAACAGCTGCACATAAGCCACTAAAAGCTAGAATACAAACTGCAGAAACGGCACCCCAAATTGACATTATCATCACAGGTAAACCGGCATTTGGTGCAGACATAACTATTCCATTCCCTAAATCTTTAGGTGCGCCAAGGTTAGAAAAAACACCAAATAAACCAATGCAAATAGCTATAAAAAACAGTATATAACTCAAAAACCCAAGCACTCTAGAAGCGATAAGCAGGCCCTTAAGGTTTTCTGTTTTAATTGTTGAGTATGGGTAAAGTTTCATATATATCCTTAATTTAATTACTTTTATTATTTTTCCTGAGTGAATGTTCATTATTCACACAAGCAAACTTAAAAACAAGTAGGAGCAACTTAAAATAGCCAAATTCACCATGTAGTTAGCCAAGCATGTTAAATTTATAACTAAGCATTAGATGTATATTGAAATAAGAGAATTGCTTTAGCTAACCTTCGCTAAAAACATTTATTTTTCAGTTATTCGGGTGGCTACATAAAACTAATTATAGGGCCACCCGCTTTAATTTTTATAGTTACTCAATCGTTACTTTTGCATCACTTACCCATGTTTCGGTTATCGCCTCTTCGCTTTTATCAACCAAATACGCGCGTATGCTTACGGGGTCGTTATTGCTCTGTTTGTAGTCAAACGCTAATCGCCATTGGTTGGTCCCCACTATTGGGTAAGCACCAATTGGCTCCAGTACTTCGCCGTTACTGGCTTCAACAATAGGCTTTATGCCGCTTTCTCTATCTAGGCCTTTAAATACTGGGCCTTCAAAATCAATCACCATTTTGTTTACGCCCTCAGGAATAGGCTGGCCAGGAATTCCGCCCTGTCCTTGGCGAGTATTAACAACACTTGCTAGGTTTTTTGATTTTGGATCGAGTGGACGCCACTCAATATCATAAGAAAAGGTAAACTCATCGCCTTTACGTACCTCTTTTTCAGGCACCCAATAAGCAACAATGTTATCAAACGTTTCATCTTTAGTTGGGATTTCGATTAGCTGCACAGCGCCTCTCCCCCAATCACCCGTAGGCTTTATCCACGCTGATGAACGCTTATTGTAAAACACGCCGTCGTCTTGGTAGTTATTAAAGTCACGATCTCTTTGGATTAAACCAAAGCCTTTAGGGTTTTCATCAATAAAGCTATTGGTCGACACCGACTGCGGATTATTTAACGGTCGCCAAATATACTGGCCCGACCCAGTATGAATCGCTAAGCCATCGCTGTCGTGAATTTCTGGACGCCAGTCTTTCGCTACCGTTTTATCTTTTTCTGAGTACCAGTACATGCTGGTTAGCGGCGCTATACCTAAGCGCTCAACATCGGCGCGCATATACAAATTAGCACTTACAGAGGTAACATGCCCTTTGGCCTCTTTGTTGTCTTTACTCAAACCAAACCGATAAGCACCTGTAACAGAGGGCCCCTCAAGCAATGCCCACACAGACATGCTCTCACCTTTATTTTCTGCAGGGCCTAACCAAAATGCCGAAAAGCGTGGAAATTCTTCTGGCTCACTCATACCGGTATTTATTGCAATACCGCGAGCCGACAACCCATATTGCCCCTGAGGGCCATCAGTTCTAAAATAAGACGCCCCCAAAAACGATATCCAATCTGGTTTTATATCAGGGCGCATAATTCTAAAGCCTGCAAACCCAAACCCTTCTGGCAGGTCGTCGGCAGGGCTATCTTCAGGCATATCAAAAAGTGCATTACTAAAAGGCAGTTCTTTAACGTTGTTTTTATCATCTCTGATGAAAATACTTACCGGCTCAGGAAAATATCGCCCAGGGTAAAATAATTGCACCGGTGCCTTTTTGCCATTTGGGTAGAGGGTTTCATCTTCTTTAAAGCGTATTTTCCAATGTTCGTCATAGGTAATTTTATCGATAAGCTCAGGTGCTGGCACTTCCACAGGCGTATAAGGCTTTTTGGCAGAGGCTTTTGCCAACGCTTTTAAGTCTTCAAAAGTAAACTTAGCACTTGCTTGTGCTTGCGCCGCGTGTAACGACACAGAGGAGGCAATAATAGCGGCAATAAATAACTTTAACTTCATAAAAAGTATCTCTAATAAAGGGAGTCTAAAAATAAGCGCCCATTACGAACGCCTAACTTAAAATGCTTGTAAAGATATTACACACCGCAATATGAACTCGCGTTTACTAAAATAACGTTATTTGGCGAAGCTTTTATGCTTAGCTGTGTTTAGGGGAGATTGTATTTGAATAGTTGCGTTTGAATAGTTGTATTTAATAAATGCGGCTGATATAGCTTTTACTTAGTTAAAGCCAGTTAGTGCTTTAAAATCGAAATACTGATCTGTGCGTCGCTGCTACGCTTAGTATAAATACCTGATTAATGCAGGCTTCTCAACAAAAACTGAGAAGTCGAGTAACATATTCAATCCTTTTTTAGCCTATAACACCCACTTAAAAGTGTTAAGCGTGAGGAATTGCCATTACATTGGTTTGCTATGTATTAAAGGCCACCACATAAGTCTAAAAAATTCCCTGTCGAAAACGATGACTTTGCTGATGAAAGCCAATAAATAGCTTCGGCCACCTCCTCAGGTTCACCTCCACGCTTAAGAGGAATAAGCTCCTTTAACCTTTCTACTCTTTCAGGTTCACCACCATCAGCGTGCATTTGCGTATTAATTAGCCCAGGACGCACACAATTAACTCTAATTCCTTCACAGGCAACCTCTAGTGATAAACCTTTAGTGAGTGTGTCTATAGCCCCTTTTGAGGCAGCATAATCAATATATTCATTCGGTGAACCTGAACGAGATGCCCCCGATGAAACGTTTACAATAACACCACCGTTTCCGCCATGGCGTGTAGACATACGCTTTATGGCCTCTCGACAGCACAAGAAGTAACTAGTCACGTTGTTTGCTAAAATAGTATTAATTCTTTCAGCTGTTAAATCCTCCAAACGCGACTGCTTACGTAAAATACCAGCGTTATTAACAAGTACTGATAAAGGGCCTAGCTCTGCATCAATTTTTTTAAACAGCCTTACCACATCATTCTCAACCGAAACATCTGCTTGGACTGTAATACAACGATTACCTGCAGCCTTAATATCGCTTGCGACAGCTTCAGCCGAAGCTAGATTAGACTTGTAATTGATACAAACGGCATACCCTTTTGATGCAAATAATTTAGATGTAGCAGCACCAATACCTCGACCTCCGCCCGTTATTAAAACCACTTCTGTGTTATTCATAAGTCATCCTTAAATAATGATGATGGAGGAATATAAAATGCTTTGCTAAACAGTAAGTAGTTGGCATAAATTAGCAATACTTAGCAAGAAGCTGCATTTTGTGCACAAGTTTTCTTTATCCCTAACTCTTCGTGAAAATTCATTGTGACATTAAAAGTCAGTACAAAAATAATAAAACCTAACAACCAGAAATTAAGCTCTTTTAATTTAAACCTTCCACGCCAAAACGCTGTTACAAAAATGAAAAAATATCTTATAGTGAAAAGAAACGTGATAAAGAGAAACACAAAAATAATAATTCCAGCTGTACTCATAAGTCTCCAGAGCAACTAACGAGCTTGTAAATTAACTCGTTTTAAATTTATTTTTATTAATGAATCAACCATAGCCGAGTTCCTATTTTGGTTCAATCAGTTATAGATATTGCACATAAAATATAAGAAGAGAATTTGCGGCTGTTTTAATGGACGTTTTAGAGGGAATTATAGGTGCTTGATTGGCGTATTTTGGTATAAATGGGCTCCCCTTTTTTTAATGCATCATGTTTTTCAGCTTTCTCATTTATGAACAAGGCAATACAGTTGTGGCAGCAGAAAATAAAGGCGTTCATATTCGTTTTATCCTGTAAGGCCAACTTTTTCATGTCTCTCTGACCGTATTATTCCGCTTTTTATTTAATTGAAAACAGACTTAATAAACCCGAGCCGTTTACTTTTTTATAAAGCTTATTGTCGCCTATCGGGCTATCTCTTATTACTTTTATATCGTCAGTTTAGTTCAGCTTTTTACGTGATTCATTTTCATGAATTTAACCTAACTTAATGTTATAAATAATAATTTACGTAAAAGTTAGAATGGGTGTCATCCTAACTCTTCTTTATATTTCATTGATACTCATTAATGTTTCTCTGAAATCTTTGGTACTTTCCCAACCAAGTATACCAATAAAGCTCGTTGTTAAGTTTCTAGGTAATTCATTATATGTGTCAAAGTCGAATACAATATTTGGTTTATATTGTTGGGAATTTACGTTGAGTAAATTAATTATTTCTTTCGTCGGCTTTCTAAGTCTTTCTCCATCCTCTAGATGGTTATAGTGATTTCTGCCTGCATAAATAATTAAGCCCGCAGGTATTTCTCTAATTATTTCACCAACAGAAAATTTACACGCCTTCTCTGAAAGGTTAGGAAGTGGCGAGGTGTTTTGGTTGTTTTCTGAATACAGCTCAATTCCTTTACAAGCTATCTGCAAAAGAGAACCGTCAATAATTGATAAAGCGAATTGTTCATTAGTTAGGTTTTCAATTGCAGCATCCGATTTTTCTTTCTTTAGTTTTATTTGTTTTTGTTCAAGCCATGCTGCGTGGTCTCGAGCGATTACTTCTTTCGGATTGTTTCGGTTATGGACAAAAATTGGAGGCATAGAGTCTTTAAACAGATCGTTTATAATTACATGATAGTCAGCTCTCGCTTCAAACAACCTTTTAACTACACTTTCGACCGCTTCTAAATAATTGTGAATCAAACTCTATCCTTGATTTGAAATATAACAACTTATTGAACACCACTCAGGGGATTTATAACACCCCAAAACGGCGTATATTACAGTGTTCAATAATTCCACTTAATAACTTTAATGTAAACAAGTAATTAGCCCTATTATAAAAGTGATTGAATCGCCCCGAGTTCATCGGAGACCAGTTTGTTTAAGTCAGGCCACTTTACCTGACTCGTTTAAATTATCATAGTAGTCTGTTTCATATTGAGCTGGTGAAATATACCCAATTGAAGATAATAAGCGTTGATTATTAAACCAATTGACCCACTCTAACGTTGCGTATTCAACAGCATCAACATTCTTCCACGGGCCATTTCTGCGAATAATCTCTGTTTTAAATAATCCATTTATTGTTTCAGCCAATGCATTGTCATAAGAGTCACCCACACTGCCTACAGACGCTTGAATTCCAGCTTCAGCAAGTCGCTCAGTGTATCGTATAGACAAATATTGGCTGCCTCTGTCGCTGTGGTGAATTAACCCTTCGGGGTTGCCACGATGCCAAATAGCTTGCTCTAACGCATCAAGAATAAGCTCTGTGTGCATTGTCGTTGATACACGCCAACCTACAATGTATCGTGAAAAAACATCTATCACGAAAGCGACATAAACAAACCCACTCCATGTGGCAACATAGGTGATGTCAGCTACCCAAAGTTGATTTGGCTGCTCAGCAGTAAATTGACGATTAACTAAATCAAGTGGCTTATCTTGTTGCTCGTCAGGTATCGTTGTCTTATGTGCTTTACCCCGACGAACACCTTGAATTCCCATAACTCGCATCAATCGTTCGACTGTACAGCGGGCGACTTGATGGTCGTCAAGCTGTAGCTGCTTCCATATTTTTCTTGCACCATAAACTGACATATTATCCTCCCACACTTCGCGAATGAGTATTATCAGCTCAGCATCACGCTTTTTGCGGTTAGACAGTCGCTCAGGCTCTCTTTGTATCTGTTTATGAGAATAATACGTTGATGGTGCAATCGGCAATTCCTTGCAAATTGACTCGACACCGTAATGCTCTCTGCAAGCATCAATAAAATCCACTATTACTTCTGTTTGCGGTCGAGCTCCGCTTGGGCGAAAAAAGCGGCAGCTTGCCTCAGGATATCATTCGTTCGCTTGAGCTCTTTATTCTCGCGCTCTAAGACGGCAAGGCGTTCTTCAGTTGATTGCGTATTAGAAGAGGGTTTAGACGGTTGAGCTTGAGATTTCTTGACCCATGCTCTAAGTGTTTCTGGGGTACATCCCAGTTTATCTGAAATCGATACTAGCGCAGCCCAAAGAGAAGGGTATTCATGCTGTTGTGTGGTAACAAGCCTAATTGCACGTTCACGAAATTCTGATGTATAGCGATTTGATTTTTTCATAGTTCCAGTTTCTCAAGTTATTGAGTCTCTGGCAAACACGGGGCGATTCA
>NZ_AUTO01000340.1:0-9435 GCF_000498055.1 Pseudoalteromonas sp. TB51 | reverse complement strand
CTGCCATTAAAAACGGTATACAACGCGGATTATATTCTAACGAAGCCGGCGCAGGTAGTGTGCCGCACGCTGCAGCAAGTGCTAGCCCAATGCCTAATCATCCAGTTACACAAGGGTATATACAAATGCTTGGCGTGTTTTTCGATACAATTGTGCTTTGTAGCTGTACCGCGGTAGTTATTTTATTGGCCGATGTAGATATAAGCGGCGAAATGGAAGGCATACGTTTAACCCAAAGCGCCATGACCGCACATTTAGCACAAGGCGGTGTGTACTTTGTTGCGGCANCAGCCATAACCTTATTTGCTTTTACCTCGGTAGTGGCCAACTATGCTTATGCCGAAAGTAACCTGTATTTATTTAAGCTCGATAACAAAGTAGGGCGCACAATTTATACATTACTTTATTTATCAATGATGCTGTGGGGCGCATCTGCGTCTCTAAAAGAAGTCTGGGATTTAGCCGATATAGCATTAGGGTTAATGACAGTGGTTAACGTTATCGCTATTATATTGCTCACGCCGACTATTCTGTCTGTTAATCGCGACTACAACACACAAAGAGAAAAAGGCATAGAGCCCGAATTTAAAGTAAAAGACGTAAAAGTACAGGGTAAATGCGAAAGTGGCATTTGGGATTGATTCCCGTATTTTTAGCAATTTTAACGATAAAAAGCGGTTTTATGGCAACATAAAACCGCTTTTTAATTTTGCATAATTATTCAATTTTGGGTTATGTGAACAGCACTAAAATATAAGAATAATAAGGTAAACTGATTTAATGATCGACATTCACGCAGGTAAAACAGCAGCAAAAATTATTAACGAGCAGGGCTTTAAACCCGAGTTATTTACCTCTTTTTTAGGGGCAAGTGGCGGGCCTAAATGGTTTACATTATTTGGCTTAGACAAATATATTTTTGGTGAGTTTTTTAAAAACCGCACCCAACCGCTTAATTTAATTGGGTCATCAGCGGGTGCTTTTCGTTCTGCATGTTTTGCACAAAACGATCCGGTTGCTGCCATTGAGCGTTTAGCAAAATCATATTCGCAAACCCGTTACACGAGTAATAAACCAACACCTGCTGAAATTACACTAAAAGCCCGCGCATTATTAGATGATGTATTTGGGGAGCACGGCGTAACCGAAATTTTAAATAATCCTATTTTTAAAGCGCATTTTATAGTGGCAAAATCGAATGGCTTTATTGCTAGTGAAAATAAATTAATTCAACTTTTAGGTTTATCAAAAAGCTATATGCTTAATCGGGTTAACCGAAAATTATTAGGCTCGCAGTACGAGCGATTTATTTTTGGCGCGCCAAACAGCAACTTATCAATAACCGACAGTTATAATTTTAAAACCCAAAACATACCACTTAGCCAAACAAATTTAAAAGATGCCTTACTTGCATCGGGCTCAATACCGCTTGTTATGCAAGGGGTAAAAAATATTGCAGGCTCACCACAAGGCATGTATCGCGATGGCGGGATCATTGACTACCATTTTGACTTAAAAATTAATAACCCTGGCTTAATTTTATATCCACATTTTAATAGCGAACCAAAAGCAGGCTGGTTTGACAAAAGTTTAAAACGTAAAGTTGCACCGCAAAATTACGATAATGTTGTGATGATTTCACCTTCAAAAAAGTTTGTAGCAGGGTTGCCTTACGGAAAAATTCCAGACAGGAGTGACTTTACTAAACTTGATGCAGACACACGTATAAAATATTGGAATACCGTTTTTAGCGAAACTGAAAAGCTAGCTGAAGATTTCGATAAAAAATTAAAAACTAGAACTTATTATTAATAGGCTAAATTACAATTTAGTCGCTAAACTATTGGATACCAGAACAATTGATTAACTGCACTGGTAGCCAATATACTGTAAAGCGCCTGATAGTTATAAAATGCTATTTTGATATTTCATCAATATACTCTTGGAGTTTGCTTTGAGCATTTTCTTTACCAAATAAGATTTGGCAAACCTCCTGCAAACCAGGATCGTTAAGAATATCCTGCGTTCTAACAACCAATGAAATCTTAGACCGGCGGCGCAAAAAGTCACTGAGTTTAGTTATCATTTCTCGCTCGGCAGCATGCTCTATTTCTACACGTAAGTATTCAGAGTGTTTAATAAGAAGTTCTGCTTTTTCAGGTACTTCGCGAATTTTTTCAAGCATGTTAATGCTATTTCTACCGTAGCGCCTCCAAAACCGTTTACTAAGCGGCTCAGTTGATGTAATAGGTGTTAAACCATCTAAGTTCATTAATTTTGCACGATGCAAAAACTCATTTTTAACGGTGTCGTCAGGCTCGCCGTACCATTTGTAGTCTTTATGTGGCAGGTTAATGCCTAGGCTTGTAACCAAATCAGCTACTTCATCGCCAACATTAATACAATCAGTTAATTTACCGCCAAAAATAGACAGGTATTGTTTATCCTTATTCGTATCTATTGCGTGTTTGCGCGATAGCTGTACCCAATCAGCTTGGCCATTACCGTCTTTTTTAATAGCTAAAGGCCTAACACCGCAACGCTCGGCAATAATGTCATCTTTAGTCAGTTCTTTTTCTAAATCCAGTAGCTTATTTGCGTTACCTAGAACAAAATTTCTGTCTTCATCAGTCACTTCTGAGTATGGACTATGAACTTGTGTATCGGTTGTACCAATACAAGTTTTAGGCCCCATGGGGATCACAAAAAACAATCGTCCATCGTCAGCAAAAAAAGTTAACACCTTATGGCTATTCGTAATTTTATCAACAATTAGGTGAATACCTTTTGAAAAAACATGATGATGAGCCGTTGTTTGGTTATTAACGTCATTAAGCGGATCAACAAACGGACCCGCAGCATTAATGATAACCTTAGAACGAATGTTAAATTGTTCGTTAGATATTTCATCTACCGCTTTTGTAGTCCAAACGCCATCAGCGCGCGTTGAGCCTTGTGAACTAACATAGTTAGCTGCAATACAGCCATGACTCATACTGGAGCGAATAAAATTAAAAACAAAACGCGCATCGTTATCTAATAAAAAGCTATCTGAATATTCAAACCCGGCCTCAACATTTTTTGTATCAACAACAGGCTCCAAAGACTTAATTTTTTTTGTAGTAAGGTATTGAGGAGATTTTGTAAAAAAACGGCCCATAAACCAATAGAGAATAGTCCCTAAATAAACAAATAATGCAGGAAACCTAAAGCCTTTTTGAATACTTGTAAAAAAACGAATTTCTTTAACAGTAGAAGGGTAACTACGCATTAAATGGTTTCTACTTTTACAAAGTTTGTTAACTAGATTATATTCATGGCCTTCTAAGTACTTTATACCACCCCATGCTAAATTAGATGAGTTTGAACTTGTAAAACCAGCAAAATCACCTTTGTCTATCAACGCAACTTTAGCACCTTTAGCCGCTAGTGCTGCAGCAGAAACTGCACCGTTAATACCTCCTCCAATAATCAAAACATCATAGACATCTTGAGGAAGCTTTTTAATATTGTTGTCTCTGAGTTGACTCATCTATTGGATTACCTATTTTAAGAAGCTTAATTAACTATATAAGGCCTAAAGGGCTCTAAGGTGTAATTTTTAAATATTTAGGGCGTTTTACTTGCATTGCGAAATATCAAACCTTGCCTATTTATTAATACAATCCCAAGACTAAAAATTATTGTCACGGGGTAGGTATTCAACATCTAACGTAGGATAGCAGGTAAAAATATTTATAGGCTGAAAATAAACATGGTACAAATTTTCCCTTTAATAAAAATAACACTTAATAACGAACATTTGCAAACATTAAAATACATAAATGAAAATCAAACTTTTGCAGTGGTTGTAATTTAAATTTTGAAAAATTAGTACGTTCTAGCTTGAGCTAGCGTATTTAGAAAAAAAAGAAAGGTATCTTAATAATGCCAACGACATAAAAAAAGATGGATTATAGCACCTTGAAAATTGCGCTATGGCAGAGTAAAAATTGCAATATAAAGTTATGATTAATAATTTTTACACTGTACTGTCTGCTATATCCCCATAAACGAGTATAAATACAGCTTTAAACATCCCTATGCTGTTTATTTTAATGGGCTAAATGCAGTGTTACATCGTGCTCTTTTAGTAAAGTAAGTATACTTTCAGGTGGCTGCGCATCAGTAATGAAATTATTGGCTTGTGTAATATTACCCAATCTCACCATTGCATATCGACCAAATTTAGAATGGTCGGCGGCCAGTAGAACGTTACGTGAATTTTTAATAATTGCCTGTGCTACACGTACTTCTCGATAGTCAAAATCAAGTAACGCGCCATTTTCTTCTATACCACTGATGCCAATAATGCCAAAATCCATACGAAATTGATTAATAAAGTCTTCTGTTGTTTCACCAATAATGCCGCCGTCTCTGTGTCTAACCTCACCGCCTGCAATAAGCACGGTAAAGTCTTTTTTAACGCCTAATATAGCCGCAACATTTAGGTTATTAGTAACCACTTTTAAATTTTCATGATTAAGTAATGCTTTCGCGATAGTCTCTGTTGTGGTGCCTATGTTTATAAAAAGTGAAGAGCCATTGGGTATCATACTAACGATGTGGTCAGCTATTTTTTGCTTAGCTTCTAAGTCCATAATTTTTCGGGTTTGATACGCGGTATTTTCAATACTTGAAATTGCACTAGCACCGCCATGGTGGCGCCTTAATTTATTTATATTGGCTAAATATGTGAGATCGCGTCTGATAGTTTGCGGCGTAACCTTATAATGACTTACCAATTCTTCTATAGAAATTGAACCTCTTTCTTTTAATAATTTTAGTATGGATTCGTGTCTCTGATCTTGAGTCATGTGCTTCACATTTGAGAATAAGCTATCGGCAAATTATAGATTAAAAACAAATGAATGAAAATTACATATAAATAATTATATATTAAGGACGTATTTTAGTTGTATGTACCGATAAATCCATGTAATAGTAAAAAACGAAAATAATCGAAAGTAGAAGTGAAAAAAACAATGAATAAATACATTCTTTCAATAGATCAAGGCACAACTAGTTCTAGAAGTGTACTATTCGACTTAAAAGGTAATATTGCTTACTTAGAACAACAAGAGTTCGAGCAACACTTTCCTAAAGCCGGCTACGTAGAGCATAAAACAGATGATATTTGGCATTCTGTTAAACAAACGACTGAAGCGGTAATGAAGCACATTGACCCACAACAAGATAAAGTGATTGCAATTGGTATTACTAACCAACGTGAAACAACCATTGTGTGGGACAAAAAAACAGGCGAGCCTGTTTATAACGCGATTGTTTGGCAAGATAGACGTACGTCAGAGTTTTGTAATAGTTTAAAAAAAGCTGGCAAAGAAAAAATGGTTAGCAAAAAGACAGGGCTTTTAATCGACCCTTATTTTTCTGCAACAAAAATAAATTGGATTTTGGATAACTGCGAAGGCGCTATAGAAAAGGCAGAAAATGGCGATTTAATCTTTGGTACTGTTGATACGTATCTATTGTGGAAATTAACAGGTGGAAAAGAGCACCGCACCGACGCCACAAACGCATCACGTACTATGTTGTTTAATATTCACACCCAAGAGTGGGATCCAGAATTACTTGAACTTTTCAATATACCTAAACACATGTTACCCGAGGTTATGGACTCATCTGATGACTTTGGCGTAGCAGAGCAAGCATATTTAGGTTACGAAGTTCCTATTTTAGCTATGGCCGGCGATCAACAGGCTGCACTATTTGGGCAAACATGCTTTCAACCCGGCATGGCAAAAAGTACCTATGGAACAGGGTGCTTTATGATGGTTAACACTGGCGATAAAGTCCTTGAATCTGAAAATAGGCTTTTAAGTACAGTAGCTTACAGACTAAATGGTAAACCAACCTATGCGCTTGAAGGTAGCATTTTTGTTGCAGGTGCGGCAATTCAATGGCTTAGAGACGGTTTACAGCTAATCGAAAAAGCAGATGAAACTGAATCACTTGCGTGTAATACCCCTTTAGACCACGGTATTTATATGGTACCAGCGTTTACTGGATTAGGTGCACCTTATTGGGATGCTAATGCGCGGGGCGCTATTTTTGGTTTAACCAGAGACACCGGTATTAAAGAGATTGTAACCGCTGGATTACAATCAGTCTGTTTTCAAACTAAAGATCTTCAAAAATCTATGGAGTCAGATGGGGTGCGTCCTCAGGTACTGAGAGTTGATGGCGGTATGGTAAAAAATAGCTGGCTTATGCAGTTTTTGTCTGATGTGTTAGGTGCAGAAGTTGATCGTTCTAGCATAAGTGAAACAACTGTATTAGGCGTCGCCTATTTAGCAGGTCTAAAAGCGGGTGTTTTCCCATCACTTGAGTCATTAGCTACAAACTGGAATTGCGATAAACGATTCGTACCCGATATGACTAAAGTAAAACGAGATGAATTGTATGCTGGTTGGTGTAATTCAGTCAAAAAAGTTCAAAGCGAAGATTGCTTGCAAGAATAAATGGTAAAAATTATCTGATTAAGTTTTTTAATATACGTTATTAAAAACTAAAACAGACTTAACGTTAAATATAAAATACGTATTTATGATGATGTAAACCAAATATTATAAATATTTGGGCTTGTCTGATAAATACATAGTTATGGACGGTTTTTATCACTAATAAGGAATATTAAAATGTCACCTTTCTTAGCTGAAATAGTTGGCACAGCATTACTAATTTTAATTGGTGGTGGGGTTGTTGCTAACGACATACTCAAAAAAACATTGGGCCATGGTGGCGGTTGGATGACAATCACTACAGCTTGGGCATTTGGTGTTTTTATCGGCGTTGTTGTTGCCGGCCAATACAGTGGTGCGCACCTAAACCCTGCGGTTACATTGGGTTTAGCCGTAGCAGGGTCATTCCCCTGGTCTGAGGTACCAAGCTATATTGTTGCTGAGTTTATAGGCGCTATGATCGGCGCTTCATTAGTGTATGCAATATACAAAGATCACTTTGATGCCACCGACGATCCGCTTTTGAAACGAGCAGTATTTTGTACATCTCCAGCAATACAAAACACATTTAGGAATGTACTTAGTGAAGTAATAGGCACATTTGTTTTACTCATTTGTGTATTTTATTTTTCTTCGGCTGAAATTTCCGACGGCTCTGGTGTAAAAATAGGTTTAGGATCAATTGGTGCCATTCCTGTTGCATTTGTAGTTTGGGGAATAGGGCTTTCTTTAGGTGGAACCACAGGATACGCGATAAATCCAGCTCGCGATTTAGGCCCGCGCATTGTTCATTCGTTATTACCAATAAAAGGAAAAACGGATAGTAATTGGAGTTACTCATGGGTGCCGGTAATTGGCCCATTAATAGGTGGGCTATTAGCTGCTTGGTTTCATATTTTAATTAGCTCAACGAACACTATTTAAGTTAAATACACACTAAACGCACAGACACATTATTAATACACAAACTAATTAATTATATAATCATAAAAAATAAAAAGGGCGCATAGCCCTTTTTATTTGTGTAAAGTTAAATAAAATTACCGCACGCATAATAAATAGTTTATTAGCAAAGCAAGTCATTGTTTGCATGTTAAATGTATAATGCAATGAGGTGCTAAACTAAATTCGTTTTTATTTAAAATTAATAAGGCCGACTTAATTTTATATTTTAATTTAAATTTAAAAAGCAGGGCGCTTAGATAAAAAAAAAGTAACACCACAAAAATTACGATAGCGTTGCGATGATCTCCCATCAAAAGAATTTATAGCAGGTTTACCTTATGGAGAATCCCAGACAGAACGACTTTACTGTTTTTGATGTAGATACACACATTAAATATTGGAATAGCGTTTTTAGTGAAACTGATAAGTCGCTTGAGCGTTTGATAATAAATTGATGACTAGATAAAATCTATGGGTGTAAAAGATAATAAGTTAAGGGCTGCGTAAAGATAAAGGTAGATTCGAAAAATTAAAGCTAATCTCATAAATAGAATTTGTAGAAAGAATCCTATTCGAAAATTAGTTTCAGCTTAATTACATTGTGATGTGTTTTCCCAACTAATTTGGTAGTGTTTAGAAATCTGTGTCATTTTAGTATTATGAATCGCCCCGAGTTCATCGGAGACCAGTTTGTTTAAGTCAGGCCACTTTACCTGACTCGTTTAAATTATCATAGTAGTCTGTTTCATATTGAGCTGGTGAAATATACCCAATTGAAGATAATAAGCGTTGATTATTAAACCAATTGACCCACTCTAACGTTGCGTATTCAACAGCATCAACATTCTTCCACGGGCCATTTCTGCGAATAATCTCTGTTTTAAATAATCCATTTATTGTTTCAGCCAATGCATTGTCATAAGAGTCACCCACACTGCCTACAGACGCTTGAATTCCAGCTTCAGCAAGTCGCTCAGTGTATCGTATAGACAAATATTGGCTGCCTCTGTCGCTGTGGTGAATTAACCCTTCGGGGTTGCCACGATGCCAAATAGCTTGCTCTAACGCATCAAGAATAAGCTCTGTGTGCATTGTCGTTGATACACGCCAACCTACAATGTATCGTGAAAAAACATCTATCACGAAAGCGACATAAACAAACCCACTCCATGTGGCAACATAGGTGATGTCAGCTACCCAAAGTTGATTTGGCTGCTCAGCAGTAAATTGACGATTAACTAAATCAAGTGGCTTATCTTGTTGCTCGTCAGGTATCGTTGTCTTATGTGCTTTACCCCGACGAACACCTTGAATTCCCATAACTCGCATCAATCGTTCGACTGTACAGCGGGCGACTTGATGGTCGTCAAGCTGTAGCTGCTTCCATATTTTTCTTGCACCATAAACTGACATATTATCCTCCCACACTTCGCGAATGAGTATTATCAGCTCAGCATCACGCTTTTTGCGGTTAGACAGTCGCTCAGGCTCTCTTTGTATCTGTTTATGAGAATAATACGTTGATGGTGCAATCGGCAATTCCTTGCAAATTGACTCGACACCGTAATGCTCTCTGCAAGCATCAATAAAATCCACTATTACTTCTGTTTGCGGTCGAGCTCCGCTTGGGCGAAAAAAGCGGCAGCTTGCCTCAGGATATCATTCGTTCGCTTGAGCTCTTTATTCTCGCGCTCTAAGACGGCAAGGCGTTCTTCAGTTGATTGCGTATTAGAAGAGGGTTTAGACGGTTGAGCTTGAGATTTCTTGACCCATGCTCTAAGTGTTTCTGGGGTACATCCCAGTTTATCTGAAATCGATACTAGCGCAGCCCAAAGAGAAGGGTATTCATGCTGTTGTGTGGTAACAAGCCTAATTGCACGTTCACGAAATTCTGATGTATAGCGATTTGATTTTTTCATAGTTCCAGTTTCTCAAGTTATTGAGTCTCTGGCAAACACGGGGCGATTCA
>NZ_AUTO01000339.1:0-57800 GCF_000498055.1 Pseudoalteromonas sp. TB51 | reverse complement strand
CTGGCAGGTTAAGTAATTAAAGTGCATTAAATTAGCATTGTATTAAAGCCGTATAGCTTGCTGTACGGCTTTTTATTTGCTTGAAATTCAATCTTTACGCGAGTTTTTAACGCTCTTTACGAGGGGCTTTATTTGTAAAGCTAAGCTGCTATACATGATTTGTTACAATTACGAGCAACAAAGCTGCCGTTTTTTGTTCAATTTTAGCTTTAAAAATAACCACTTACATATAATGCTTTATTTATTTTTGTTCTGAGTAAATAAATCTTAATTAATAGAGCCAAAAAAAAATTAATGTGTTAACCTTAACTTGCTTTGAGTTTTTGCGTATTGAATTTACGGATATTGTGCTGCGTTTAAGGTTACCGGTTAGGTTAAAACTTGTTCCTGTACTATACCTCCAGAATTTTGGGCACTGACTCAGGGAGGATATAGCCATAATAATATGGCTGAATTTTAATTATTGACTTACAGGAAAATTTAGTATGTCGGTTACTGGTAAAGTAAAATTTTTCAACGAAGCTAAAGGCTTTGGTTTCATTGAACAAGAAAATGGTCCTGACGTGTTTGTACATTTCAGCGCAATCACTGGTTCTGGTTTTCGCACTCTTAGCGAAGGTCAAGCAGTGACTTTCAGCATCAAACAAGGTCAAAAAGGCCCTGAAGCTGAGAACGTAGAAGTAGCATAATTTTAATTATGTGAACCTTAGTTCATCTTGGTGAAGCAGTTTTCTGTTTCACCATAATTCCTCAAAATCTTCCTCATTGTTTTTATACTCTCTAATATTGTTTGTTCACTCCCTAATACAGTCAAACGTTAAAATTTACTTCTCGCTATAGCTTCAAACACGTTTAACATATTTGCCATTTAAATAGTTAAAAACCCTATTTAATAGCAACGCCGCTTCAATACACTAACAGCTCATCATCTGCATACTTTCACCAAGCTTAAACAATACATTTACCACACGCATAGTGTGTATTAAAAAACCGTGTAATTAACTGAGTGTTTTACTGGCTTTAATAAGGCTTAACTTGGGCTTAGCAAAGTTAAAGCCATTAACTTAAATGCAGTAATATTTATACATCATCTCAAAACCACTTTCGAATTGTTGTATTTTTATACGATGAAGCGCAGGATTTGTAAGTTAAGATGTGTTTTTAGCCTAATTTAACCAAATCTAGTTCATCAAATTGTCACATTTTTATTATTTTTGTTTTTTTTTAAGGTGCAATTCAGTTTTGTTTAGATGTTGCATTTTTGTTTCATGTAAGTGTCTAATTTTTAACTAGTGTTTAATTTTAAAGGGGCTATATAATGCTAAAACGGCTTAATGCTGGTTGCATTTATGTTAACAGTATTTTTTGTAATACTTTAGTTTTAGCTTTTTCAAGGTATTTATTTACTTAGAATAGCTAACATCAAGTTGACAGGGCGTATTGCATTTAGCATTATTGGAGGGTTGATATCTATTAAAAGATATCAGGGTTGTCATCCTTAATAAGGTTGATAATTAAATTATAAAAGTAACATTACTTAATTGGTTGGGAACTATGTCTGTTAAAATCAGAAAGAGTCTTGTAGCATCTGCGTTGGTTGGCGCTTTTGCATTTGCAAGCAGCAATGTGATTGCAGATCCTTTGAATGACGTGCAAAAAGCAGGTCAGCAAATTCAAAAGGCTGCTGTTAAGTCTCAAACTAAAATTGACAACGTATACGGTCAAACTCAAGAGCTAATCGCTGAGTACCGTAGTATTGTTGATGAGACTGAACTTATGAAAGTGTACAACGATCACGTAGCACGTTTGGTCGCTGACCAAAATGCGTCAATCGAATCGTTTGACCGTCAAATCGCTACTATCGACAACACTAAACAAAACGTTGTGCCTTTGATGTATCGCATGATCGATACGCTTGAGCAATTCATCAAAGCGGACGTTCCGTTCAATCTTGATTCTCGTCTTGCTCGTGTAGAAAGACTTCGTGAAATCATGGCTTCTGCGTCTGTAACGACGTCTGAGAAATTCCGCCAAGTTCTTGAAGCATACACAGTTGAAACTGCTTACAGCTCGGCTGTAACTGCTTCTCAAGGTACTTTAGAAGTTGATGGTAAAAACATTAACGTTGATATCGGTCGTTTAGGTCGTATCACTTACGTAGCACAATCTTTTGACTTAAAACACGCTTGGGTGTGGGACAACAACACTAAAGAGTGGAAAGAATTAGGTGAAGAATACCTAAAACCAGTTAAAGAAGTGATTCGTATGGCGCGTAAGCAAGCGACACTAGAACTTGTTAAACTACCAATCTTTGGCGCGGAGTAATCGAATAATGAAGAAACTATTTAAAGGTTTTGCTGTTGCAGCAGTACTATCTGTTTCTGCAGGTACCGCGCTTAATGCACATGCAAATACTGATGCTTTAGATAAAATTCTTGAGCAAGTAAAGCAAGAACGTATCTCTGAAGGTAAAATCAATAAGCAACGTGAGCAAGAGTTCTTATCAGAACGTGCTGACAAGCAAGCATTACTTAACAAAGCAAAAAGCCAATTAGCGTCTGAAAAAGCACGCGGTGACAGCTTAGCTAAGCAATATGCACAAAACGAAAATACATTAGCTGAAAAAGAGCAAGCGCTTCAAAACGCACAAGGTACTCTTGGTGAAATGTTTGGTGTTGTACGTCGTGCAGCGCAAGACGCTATCGGTTCTATCGAAGCTTCACTAGTAAGTGCTGAAAAGCCAGGCCGTGCAGAAGTACTTCGTTCATTAGCAGCAGCTAAAGAACTTCCAACAGTTCGTGAACTTGAAGAACTTTGGATTGCACTTCAAACAGAAATGACTGAGTCAGCAAAAGTTTCTACTTTTGAAACTGAAGTGTCAGGTCTTGACGGTAACTCTACAGTTAAGCAAGTAACACGTATTGGTAACTTTAACTTAGTTACTGACGAAGGTTACTTAATCTACTCGCCAGAGACAAAATCTATTCAGCCTTTAGGTAAACAACCTGATAGCTACATTTTAGATGGTATCTCTGCTCTTGAAGGTACTTCTTCTGACAATTACGCTGGCGTATACATTGACCCGACTCGTGGTGCAATCTTACGTATCAACACGCAGAAGAAAACGCTTATGGAATACTACGAGCAAGGTGCTGAAGTTGGTTACATCATCACAGTTTTATTAGCTGTTGGTCTACTAATCTTCTTAGTACGTTTCGTTGACTTAGCGCTTACTACTTCTAAGATCAAGTCTCAGCTTAAAAACTTGTCTACACCGAATACAAACAACCCACTGGGTCGTATTCTTAAAGTGTACCATGACAACAAGAGCCAAGACGTTGAAAACCTTGAGCTTAAACTTGATGAAGCTATCTTACGTGAAACGCCACGTGTTGAAGCTGGCATCAACATCATCAAGATTCTTGCTGCAATCGCACCGTTACTTGGTCTACTAGGTACAGTAATCGGTATGATCTTAACGTTCCAAACAATCACATTGTTCGGTACGGGCGATCCGAAGATCATGGCTGGTAACATCTCTCTAGCTCTTGTAACTACAGCGCTAGGTCTAATTGCTGCACTACCACTTATCCTACTTCATTCAATTGTTGCAGGTCGTAGTAAGTCAGTATTACATATCCTTGATGAGCAAAGCGCAGGTATCGTTGCTACTCATGCGGAGAAGGAGAAAGCCTAATGCTAGTCCTGATGGAGATATGGGAATCTATCAGGGATTTTGTTGGCACAGGCGGCCAGGTATTATACGTGGTCGCGATAGCACTCTTTCTTATGTGGGTTTTAATGATTGAGCGCTATTGGTTCCTACTTGCTGAATTTCCTCGTTTAACGAAGGATATTGTAGCAAAGTGGGATGCCCGCCAAGACACTACGTCTTGGTACGCACACAGAATCCGTGAAGCATGGATTTCTGAAGCGTCTGAAAAATTAGATCAGCGTATGTTGTTGATTAAAACATTAGTAGCTGTTTGTCCTTTAATAGGCTTACTTGGAACTGTAACGGGTATGATCGCGGTTTTCGAAACCATGGCAACCCAAGGTACTGGTAATGCACGTTTAATGGCATCAGGTATTTCAATGGCAACAATCCCAACAATGGCTGGAATGGTTGCGGCACTATCTGGAGTTTTCTTTAGCTCACGCCTTGAGGCAAGAGCGAGAATGGTGAAAGCCAAACTTGTAGATAGCATGCCTCATCACTAGAGAGAGAATTAAATATGGCACGTAAACAACGTTTTCGTGAAGAAGAAGAAGCAGCGGTAGATATGACGCCAATGCTTGACATCGTATTTATCATGCTTATTTTCTTTATCGTAACTACATCGTTCGTTAAAGAGGCTGGTATCGAGGTCAATAAACCTAAAGCGGCCCAAGCTACGAAGCAAAAAAATGCTAACATTTTTGTTGCTATTCGCAGTGATGGTGCTATCTGGATTGATAAACAGCAAGTTGATGTTGAACGTGTTTCAGCAAAAATCGAAAGTTTATTAGCAGAACAACCTACTGATGTTGTGATTTTGCAAGCTGATAAAGAAGCAAAGCACGGCGTAGTGGTTAAAGTTATGGACCAGATCAAAGCGACAGGTGACAACCTGAGAATTTCAATAGCTGGAGATCAGTAATGATTCGTTTTCTGTTTTCACTGATTGCAGGTGGGGCAGTTACTTTCGGCTTGTTCTACTTCATGGCTTACCTCATCTCTGGTGGGGCTGACCGTAATACTGAACAAAAAGAGCAGATCATAGTCGAAATAATGACGAATCCGCCTGAATCTAAGGTGCAGGAGAGGAAGCGTGTTCCGCCTCCGCCTCCGCCACCGCCAAAGCAGCCGCCTAAACCGCAGCCGCCACAGCCGGAGAATAACAATCCTAACCCTGGTGCTATGTCATTTAACATGGGTAGCATTGATGTAGGAAGTTCTGCTGGTGGACTAAGTGGTCCAGGTGCATTTGGACGAGATGGTGATGCGACACCTATCGTTCGTATTGAACCAAAATATCCAACGCAAGCAGCGCGTGATGGTAAAGAAGGTTGGGTACAACTTTCGTTCACAATTGATGAGTTAGGTGGCGTGACTGACGTTCAAGTTATTGACGCAGAACCAAAACGTATCTTTGACCGTGAAGCTAAACGTGCATTACGCAAGTGGAAATACCGTCCTAAAATTATTGACGGTAAACCACAGAAACAAGTTGGTTTACAAGTTCAACTAGACTTTAAACTTAACCAAGGCTAAGGAGGCGAGTAATGAGAAATTTATCTAAAGTAACTGCTCTTGCAATTCTTATGTCTGTGTCAGGTGCAGCTATAACTGCACCTGTATTAGCAGCGCCGGATTACGCTAAAATTGAAGAGCGTAAAAAAGCCAAGACTAAAATCATGGGCGAGCGTACTGGTAAAAAGGTAATTAAAGCGTTTGACTTGTACAATGAAGACAAAATTGATGAAGCAATTGCCTTGTTAAAAGAGATTGACGCATCTAACGACTTCGATAAAGCGACTGTAAATCGTTACTTAGGTAGCATGTACGCGCAAAAAGAGAAGTACGATGAAGCGATTAAATACTCTAGACAAGCTGTTGCCCCTGATATTTTAAACTTCGCAGATCACGAGCAAACTTTAAAGCTATTAGGTGATTTATACGCAGGTACTGAAAAGTTCCAAGAAGCCAAAAAAGCTTATACAGCTTGGATGGACTTCACCGGCGAAGAAGACCCTAAAGTTTATACTCGTATTGCGCAAGCTAACTATCAGTTAGGTCAGTTTCGTGATGTTTTTAAACCTGCCGACAAGGCAATCTCTTTACAAAAGGAGCCTAACAAGGCCCCTTACCAATTAAAATTAGGTTCTTACTTTGAACTTAAAGATTACGCCAACATGGTGAAAATTGGTGAAGAGATTGTACGAGTTTGGCCAGATGACAAAAAAGCCTGGGTTAGTTTAGGTAAATACTACCTACAAACCGAAGACTACTCTAAAGGTCTAGCGACCATGGAAGTAGCATTCAAAAATGGCTATTTTGAAGCGGAAGTAGATTACAAAGTACTTTCTAACTTTTATTCTTTAAACGAAATTCCATTTAAAGCGGCTAAAACCCTTGAAAATGCGATTAAAGAAGACAAAGTTAAGCGTACTAAGCAAAATGTTAATGCAATTGCTAGTAACTACCACCGTTCTAAAGACATCGAAAAAGCTGCTAAGTACTACGAAGAAGCTGCTAAATTTGACGACGATGCAGAGCTTTACCGCAAAGCAGGATCGTTACTTTTACAATCTGAGAACTTTAGTGCTGCTGTTGTTCGTTTGAACAAAGCGTTAGAGCTTGGCTCTGACAAAAAAGGCACCATTTATTCAGATTTAGCTGAAGCGTACTACTACCAAGCTAAATACAAGCAAGCTTATGCTGCTATTACTAAAGCAATGGACGACCCACGCACACGTAAGTTTGCTAAAGGTTGGTCTACATTTATTAAAGATAAAGCCGCTCGCAACGGTGTTAAAATTTAACTTTAATTTGTTTTAGCAATTATATAAAAAGCCCCTTTGGGGCTTTTTTTATTGGAATTTATAATGAATAAAACGCATCTTTTGTCTGTCCTATTTAGTCTGTTTTTGGTTGCTTGTTCAAAACAACCACTGCCTTTTGAATCTTATGATGCTGCGCAGCAGAGTATTAAAAATTTAAACACGGCGCTAAAGCCTGCGGGCACTGCAAGTGTATCCACTGAACAAGTATTGCCTTTTTCCTCAGCGTATTTATCGCTTCGTCATCAGATGTATCAGCGCCTACAAACAATGACTCTTTCAAACGCGCAAACACAGCAGCTAAATTACTTAATTATTGCTGAGCGTTTTCCTGAGCGCTTTTTCAGCTGGCCTGCACAGGTGAATGTGTTAGAGAACTTATTATCAGCGCAAATTCAAAGTACTAAGGCTAACGAGGTAATTGAGTGGCTTAAGTTCACTCAAGATCAATTAGATAGTGCGCTGCAAAGCAATTTGAGATTAAACAAGGTTGAATTAAACCTCCTGCAGGGTTACTTACAAACGTCACAATTAAAACAATCTAGCGCAAACGATTTAAAAGCCCAGATTGCAGAGTTTAATGATTACTTGGCCCAGTACAAACCAAGGGGAAGCATTGGCTTACGTGGTCTTGCTAATGGCAGTGAATGGTATCAAAGTAAACTAAATTACTTCAGTGGGGCAGTTAAGTCGCCTTTGCAATGGGTTGATACTATCAATCAGCATCTTCAAATGAACTCGCACACTGCACCTAATTTGAGCTATAACGAGCATCATAGTACTTCGTTTATTAGCCAATATTTAAGCAAGGCGCCAAAAGTAAAAGGGATTGATTGGCAAACTGATTACATGCTGTTGCCAGCTATGGCTAAAAACAGCCAGCTGAGCCCAGAAGATAAAAGGCTAATGCTTGCGCTAATGGAAACTGATGTAGGTATACACTACCATGCATGGACTTTATCTCAGGCAAAAGTGAACTTAGTAAAACGATTAGCTATTTCACAGCGCGATGCGCAGTATTTAGTTGAAGATAGTGTGCTTTACCCAGGCCAGGCTTTTAGTTTTGCCGAGCAACTATTAACACTTTAAACGCTTATGTGCGCTTAGCGCACATTTCACAACGCTGTGTTGCAGGGTCTTTTTTAAGTAACCGCTCAGAAATTGCTTCTTCACAATCGCAGCAATAGCCGTATTGACCAATATCAATTTGGCTTATTGCCGCTTCTAATTCTGTCAGCCTATTAACTAAAGTTTGATATTCAGGACCTAAGTGGTAGGTGGCCGTGTCAAGCCATTCGTTATGCTGGCTAGTTAATATAACGTCACGTAGCTTAAGATGGGCAGGGTGTGCAGATTGGCTCAGCATCGCTAATATTACTGATTTAACGTGTGCTATTTCACTGTGCAGTTGTTGCTGATAAAGCATATTGGTATAACCTTCATTTAGCGTTTCGTTATACTGGTATTATCTGAGCTGCGCTGGTTATACGCTATGATTTGAATCAAGTTGCGGAGACTTAGCGTATTTTTTTAAAACCTGTGCTACATCACCTTTTACTTTAAGACGTCTTATTTCATCAAATAGTGCATTAGCTTGTGGGTATTGGCGTTTTAGATAACCCAGCCATTGTTTAGTACGAGAGGCAAAATATTTTTCATCTTGTGTGGGGTCTTGATGAATAGCAGAGTGAATCAAATGATAAATTATATGTTCCCACTCTAGGCCTGTATATTGTTCATTATTGACATGAGCTTTAATTTTTTTCGCTAAGTCAGGGTGAGAAAGCGCACCGCGCCCTAGCATTAAATCGCTACACTGGCTTCGGGTTTGGCAAAGTAGGGCATCTTCTACTTGCCAAATTTCACCATTGGCAACCACGGCGATGTTTTTACCTTTTATTAGCGGGGGGATTTTTTCCCAATAAGCAGGTGGGTTATAACCATCACGCTTAGTACGGGCATGTATTGCAATACTATCTGCACCGGCGTTTACAACGGCATCTACAATTTCTTGGCTATTGCTATCATCATCAAAGCCCAGGCGTATTTTAGCGCTTACTTGATGTTTACTATCTACTGCATCCCTTACCGCTTTGATTATGTCATACATATGGTCAGGGTCTTTTAGCAGAACAGCACCCCCGCGGCTTTTATTTACCGTTTTTGCAGGGCAGCCAAAATTAAGATCTATACCGTGAGAGCCTAATTCGATAGCTCTAACCGCATTTTCTGCTAATACGTCGGCCACTTGCCCTAATAACTGTACGCGCACAGGAGTACCTGCTTTGGTTAAACCGTTATTATTGAGCTCAGGACAATAGCGATGAAACACTTTAGCCGGTAAACATTTATCAATTACTCTAACAAATTCTGTTACGCATAGGTCAAAGCCACCAATATTGGTAAGAAGTTGGCGCATTTTAAAATCAACAACACCTTCCATAGGCGCTAAAACAAGTTTCATAGAGTATTTTTATTGAAAAAACGGGTGCGTAGTGTACCTGCAAAGTATGGTTTGATAAAACTTAAATTACTGCCCATATTTGTTTGTATAAATTTAAAAGTAAAAAAAATGAAAATAAATGAAAGTTTTTATTTGATAGCGGGTCTATTTAATTATACAAGCAACGCATAATTGACAATAATTAGTTTGCGTTATCTTAATACACACTTATATAAGAGAGTCATACAATGAATACAGTAAAGAAAAACTCAATCGCGTTAACCTTAGGTGCAGTAGTTGTTGGCTCTGCAAGTTTTGCCTCTGCAGATGCACAAGCAAACCCATTTGAATTTCAACAGCTAGTAACCGGATACCAGCTTGATGCGGCAGAAGGTAAGTGCGGTGAAGGCAAATGTGGCGGCGACGCAAAAGGTAAAAAAGAAGGTAAGTGCGGCGAAGGCAAATGTGGCGGTGACGCAAAAGGTAAAAAAGAAGGTAAGTGCGGCGAAGGCAAATGTGGCGGCGACGCAAAAGGTAAAAAAGAAGGTAAGTGCGGCGAAGGCAAATGTGGCGGCGACGCTAAAGGCAAAAAAGAAGGTAAATGCGGCGAAGGCAAATGTGGCGGTGACGCAAAAGGTAAAAAAGAAGGTAAATGCGGCGAAGGCAAATGTGGCGGCGACGCAAAAGGTAAAAAAGAAGGTAAATGCGGCGAAGGCAAATGTGGCGGCCAATAACAGGCTGATTTAAGTACCTGATTTACTCAGATATACGTTATGCTAAAAGGGCCAAAAGGCCCTTTTTGTTTTAGGAGATAATGATGAGAGCAACACAAAACTCAGCATTTGGGATGGTGGGCTTAGGTCTTCGTCGAGAGATGCTTGATGAACTACTAGCGCATACACCAAAGCAAATCGATTTTATGGAAGTAGCGCCTGAAAACTGGCTTAAGCTGGGAGGGCGCTTTAAAAAACAATTTAAAACCTTAACTGACGCCAATAATTTTGTTTGCCATGGTTTATCGCTTTCTATCGGCTCGCCTGAACCTCTTGATATTGAATTTGTTAAATCGCTAAAAACGTTTTTTGATCAGCACAACATTAAACTATTCAGTGAGCACCTAAGTTACTGCTCTGGCAAAGGGCATATGTACGATTTAATGCCAATCCCTTTTACTGAAGATGCCATTGCACACGTTGTACCTCGCATCAAACAAGTGCAAGATATTTTAGAGCGCCAAATAGCCATCGAAAATGTCTCTTATTATGCGGCGCCTAGCCAGCAGTTATCTGAGCTTGAATTTACAAACACGATTTTAGAGCAAGCCGATTGTAAACTACTGCTTGATGTAAATAATATTTATGTTAATTCAATTAATCATGGTTACAACGCCGAAGCGTTTTTACTAGGGCTACCTTCAAAACGCATTGCATATGGGCACGTAGCTGGGCACTACAATGAAGCCGATGATTTAATTGTTGATACCCACGGCGCTGATGTTATTGACCCCGTATGGGACTTACTTGATAAAGCGTACCAAGCGCATGGGGTGTTTCCTACCTTATTGGAGCGTGATTTTAATATTCCAAGTATAAATACACTTACAAAAGAGCTTGATATTATTCACGATTTACAAAATAAGCAGTTATGCGCATCGCCTACTCAGCAATTAGCATAAAGGAAGAAATATGAGCTTTATTGACAGCCAAAATGAGTTTATGGCGCACATACGTGAGCCTGAGCATAACCCAAAGCCAAACGATATTGAAGATAGACGCATGGCGATTTACCGCGACTTATTTTTTAATAATATTGCAGGGTTTATCACATCTGGTTTTCCGGTGCTTAAAACTTTATATACACAGCAGCAATGGCAAAAATTAATAAGGGCTTTTTTTAGTGAGCATGACTGTAAGTCGCCTTATTTTTTAGACATAGCAGGGGAGTTTATTAATTACTTGTCGAGCGGTTATACCCTGCAAGAGTACGATTATGCATTTATGCTTGAGCTGGCACATTATGAGTGGATAGAGCTTGATGTTTCTGTGGCTAATGAAGATACCAATGAGCAACGCTTAAAAAGCACTGAACTAACCAGTTCTGCACTTTACTTATCGAGTGTAGCGCGTAATTTAAGCTACCAATATGCGGTTCAAAATATCAGCACAGAGTATAAACCCAGCACGCCATCTGAGCAGCCAAATTACTTTGTTGTATACAGAGATGATAACGACGACGTACAGTTTTTAGCCACAAATGCAATGACCGCCTTGCTACTTTCAATAATAGAATCCAATGCGGGCATTGAGTTTGAGAGTGTATGCCAGCAGGTTTTAGTCCACGCGCCTAATTTTAGCGAACAACAAATTGCGCATGGTGCGTTAAGTACGCTTAATGCAATGTGCGAGCGCGGTATTATCGTGACAAAAAATCAACATTAAGGTCTTTATAGATGTTTTTACTTCGTCTATCATGGCAGCCTTATTTGTCGTGCTTAAAAAAAGGTTATACCAATGTCAGATGATAAAGACTTTAAAGATCCGTTTAACGCTACTTACTTTATTGCTTTTTTAGCAGTTTTTGTGGGTATTGGCTGTTTAAATGCGATTTTAGGCTGGATCACAAGCCTAACTTAAAGCTCCTTGCTCTATTAAGGCTGTTGTTTATATCAGCCTTAAGCTTCTTTTCTTCCTCCACCCTTATAATTTTCAAACCACCTTGGTATTAATAACAGCAAACTCGCATTTTAACGTCAGTTAAGGTTATAATCAGCTGCTTTGAAATATAAACTATTGAGCAATTAAACTTATGACTCAAGTAACACCCGCTATTATTAAAAACAGTATCGCAACCATTGCCGACTATCCTAAACCAGGCATTATGTTTCGTGATGTAACAACACTAATGGCAAATCCAGAAGCCTTTAAAGCAACAATCGATGCTTTTATAAACGAATATAAAAACCAAGGCTTTACAAAAATTATTGGTACAGAATCTCGCGGCTTTATTTTTGGTGCACCGCTATCTTACGCGTTAGGGATCCCTTTTATTCCTGTTCGTAAGCCAGGCAAGCTACCACGCGAAGTGATTCGCCAAGATTACCTACTTGAATACGGTGAAGACACATTAGAGCTTCATGTTGATGCTATTGTCCCAGGCGACAAAGTATTATTAGTTGACGATTTATTAGCTACCGGTGGCACAATTGAAGCCACAGCAAAGCTAGTTGCAAAATTAGGCGGCACAGCCACTGATGCAGCGTTTGTTGTTTCATTACCTGAGCTTGGTGGTGAGCAGCGTATAGAAAAAATGGGTATTAAAATCTTAAAACTGGTTGAGTTTGAAGGCGAGTAATTGATGAGTTATCAGGTTCTAGCGAGAAAATGGCGTCCGCAAACCTTTCATGAATTGGTTGGCCAGTCTCATGTAAAGCAAGCGCTTGTTAATGCGCTAACGCAAAATAGACTGCATCACGCTTATTTATTCACTGGAACCCGTGGTGTGGGTAAAACGACCATTGCGCGTATTTTTGCTAAAAGCTTAAATTGTGATGAGGGTATATCGGCATCTCCATGTGGGCAATGTAGCAGTTGTACTGACATAGAAGCAGGGCGATACATTGACTTACTTGAAATCGATGCCGCTTCTCGCACCAAAGTAGAAGATACTCGTGAAATTCTTGATAACGTTCAATATGCCCCCACACGTGGACGTTACAAAGTATACCTAATAGATGAAGTACACATGCTCTCTAAGCATAGCTTTAACGCGTTATTAAAAACGTTGGAAGAGCCGCCAGAGCATGTGAAATTTTTACTAGCAACCACTGATCCGCAAAAGTTACCAGTTACCATTTTATCGCGCTGTTTACAGTTTAACTTAAATGCACTTTCGCAAAGCGAAATTAAAACTCAGCTTGAGCATGTCCTTACTCAAGAGGAATTAAACTTTGATAAAGATGCGCTAAGTATTATTGCAAAAGCCGCCGATGGCAGTATGCGTGACGCGTTGAGCTTAACAGATCAAGCTATTGCGCAAACCAACGGCGACATAAACAATCAAGCCGTACAAGCTATGCTTGGTTTAATGGACACACATTACAGCCAAAGTTTGCTTGCTGCTTTGTTAGCACAAGATGGTGGCGCACTGATGGACGAAATAGCCCAAGTAGCGAGCCGTAATCCTAACTATATTGCACTACTTGATGATTTAATTGCATTAACTCACCTTATTCAATTAACTCAGCTTGTCCCGCAAGCAGCGCAACTGGATGATAAAAACGCCGATTATGTTAGTCATGTTGCACAGCACACCCAGGCTCAACAAATTCAGGTTTATTACCAGTTACTGTTAAACGGTAAAAAAGACTTACAATGGGCGCCAGAGCCTCGTTTAGGCTTTGAAATGATAATGCTGCGTTTATTAGCATTTGAGTCTGCAGGTACAACGTCTGCTCAATCGCTTCCTGAGCCTAGTGACACACCGAGTGCTGCAACGCCTGCGCCTACCAGTAGTAAAGGCCGTGCCGATGCGCTGCGTGATATATTAAATAAAAATAAAACACCATCGCAAGACGAAATCCCTGCTCCGCAAGTAATGGTTGAGAAAAGCCAAAACCAAAGCACAGCGCAAAACCAAACAATTGATGAACCAGTAGAGCAACCGCCCACAGAGCAGCTAACACGCTCGCCAAGTGAGCAAAACAGCAATAGCGTATCACCTGCGGCTCAAAGCCTGCAAAACGATATACAGAGCCCTGTGCAGCAAAGTGAGCACATAGCTAAGAGTGACGATGCTGCTGAGCGCCAAAGTGAAGACGATGCTTATCTGCAACACAGTAATATGGAGCAAAGCTTAGCTGCACAATTTGATGATGTTATGAGCAGTGCGGTAGATCAAGGTTATAACCCTGCACCTATAGCGCAACACACACAACCCGCGCCTGAAAACGCCGATGCTAAAGATAGCAGTGTGCGTGAACAAGAAGCTCAAGCACAATCAGCAATTGCGCGAATTTTACGGGATAGAAATATATCGGGTGCTGGCAGGCTTTCAGGGGGGAGTGTAAATACCTCTGAGCAAGCGCAAACACCAAAAACACCTGCCCAAGCTACGCCTAACAGCGAAGCAAAGCCACATAATACAAGCCCGCAAGCGAGTGAGTCACAAAACGATTCACCGCCATGGCATGACCATGCGCAAGGCGATAGCGAAAAAAAGCCAACGCTCCCAGTAACAGGGAGCCAAACGCCAGCTGAGCCAGCAACGCAAAGCCAGCCAGCGCGTAAGGTTGATTTTAAAGAAAAGCATCAAACAATTACTGAAAACTTAGCGCCTGAGCTGCTTGAGCAAATTAACCCGCAAAAAAAGCCTGAGGTAATAGAGCAAGAGCCCGCTATACCGGTTCCTGATGATTTTCAAAGCCCAATTAGCGAGATTAAATTTGCGCATCAGCAAGATGAGTGGGCTTATTTAATTAAGCGTATGGGGCTTGGTGGGCGAATGCGCCAATTTGCATTACACTCGATTTTTACCAAGCAAGGCGACAGTTTACATATTGACGTGGATGAATCGCAAAAACACTTAGATACGCCCATGCTTAGGCAAAAGCTCGATGCGGCGTTATCAAGTATATACGGGCATAACGTATCGCTGAGTATTAACTTTGCAAAAGGGGTGATTGACTCGCCTTATTTAATTCAGCAAAAAATAGATGCAGGGCGACACCAGCAAGCAATAGATGTGATCACATCTGATGAAAACATAGTACAATTTCAGCAGCTATTTAGCGCCGAAATTGACGAAAACAGTATTCAGGCATTGTAATTAAATACAATCGCCCTTATCTTCATGACAACTAGAGTTTAAAAGAAAGAGAGAAAATTATGTTTAAAGGTGGAATGGGTAACATGATGAAGCAAGCGCAGCAAATGCAAGAGCGCATGCAAAAAGCCCAAGACGAAATCGCGACAATGGAAGTTGTTGGCGAAGCCGGCGCAGGCCTTGTAAAAGTAACCATGCTTGGTAATCATAATGTGCGTCGTGTTGAGCTTGATGAAAGCCTTATGGAAGACGACAAAGACATGATTGAAGATTTACTTGCTGCAGCATGTAACGATGCTGTTCGCCGCGTTGCTGACGAAACGCAAGAGCGTATGGGCAAAGTAACTGGCGGTATGCAATTACCACCAGGTATGAAAATGCCGTTTTAAGCAAATATGCAACTTTCAGATAGTTTAACGCAGCTTATAGAAGCGCTACGTTGCCAACCGGGTATTGGTCCTAAGTCGGCTCAGCGCATTGCGTTTCATTTATTAGAGCGCGATCGTAAAGGCGGTACTCAACTTGGTAACGCATTGACCAAAGCCATGGGCGCGGTTGGGCATTGTCAGTCGTGCCGCACTTTTACTGAGCAAGCGCAGTGTGATATTTGCTTAAGTACAAAACGCCAAGACAGTGGTGTGCTGTGTGTTGTTGAGTCGCCTACCGATGTGTTGGCAATAGAGCAAACAGGCCAATACCTTGGTTTATATTTTGTACTTATGGGGCATTTATCGCCAATTGACGGTATTGGCCCTAAAGAAATTGGCCTTGATATACTTGAACAAAAGCTCTCGCACGGCGGTATTAACGAAGTGATTTTAGCTACCAACCCCACGGTTGAGGGCGAAACCACTGCACATTATATTGCCCAGCTTTGCCATAAATATAAAGTAGGGGCCTCGCGTATAGCGCATGGTATACCTGTTGGTGGCGAGCTTGATTTAGTAGATGGCACCACGTTAATGCATGCATTTAGTGGCCGCCGAGCGGTTATGCAGGACTAACATAACTATCTGAAATCGTTTTAAAAGCCTACATAGTAAAATATGTGGGCTTTTTTGTGTTTGCTATTTAATTACCGTATAACGTGTGTGGGTTTGCCGGTAATCATATTAAATTAATAAATGAGTTAAACTTGGCGACGTTGTGTTATAAATTATTGACTAACAACAACTAGATAACGTGATAGTTGCACGGCTCACGCGCCTTAAAAATATCGCTCAAGTTGCTATAAAAACATCAGGAATTTATCTGATTAGTAAGGAGTACTATGCAAAATAATAAACACGACAATAAAGGCGGCTTACTCAGCAGTAAGCGCTTTTTACCTCTATTTGTAACGCAGTTTTTGTCGGCTATGAATGATAATGTGTATAAGCAATCCGTGCTTATATTGTTAGTGTTTCAAGCTGCAACCCTTGGCGATGGTGCGCTGTATTCAAACCTTGCAGCGGGCTTATTTATATTACCGTTTTTTTTATTTTCAGGAATGGCGGGGCAATTAGCCGAAAAAACAGAAAAATCAAAGCTGATCCGGCTTGTTAAATTTTGCGAAATACCGATTATGGTTATTGGCGCAGCCTCTATTTTTACGCAATATGTGTGGCTAATGCTGACTACCGTGTTTTTTATGGGCTTGCAAAGTACTTTTTTTGGCCCGCTTAAGTATTCAATATTACCGCAGCATGTGGCACCTAACGAATTAACAAAAGCCAATGGCTTGGTTGAGTCTGCCACTTTTGTAGCTATTTTAATTGGTACTATTTTTGGCACCTATTACATTACTCAAACAACAGGTCCTACAATTATTAGTATTGCCGTGCTGATACTTGCGGTACTTGGCTTTTTCAGCAGCCGCTTTATTCCTATAAGCCAAGCTAATAATCCTAATTTGCACTTTACCTATAATATTTTTTCATCCACTAAAAATGTATTTAAAGCGCTTAATGCTCAAACAGAATCGGTTGGTAAATCGGTGTTGGGTATAAGCTGGTTTTGGCTAATAGGCGCGGTTATTTTAACGGCATTACCTAATTACGTTAAGCATGTAATGGGTGGCGATGAACTCGTGGTAACCAGTGCGCTGGTGGTGTTTTCGCTAAGCATTGCCGTGGGGTCTTTGTTGTGCGAAAAGCTCTCGCGCTCACGTATTGAGCTGGGCATTGTACCTTTTGGCGCTATTTTAATTACGCTATTTTTGTATTTATTAAGCCAAGAGCCGGCTATTAGTCAATATATCGCGCCCTCTGAAAACTTATTAACGCTTAAACAAGTACTCAATACGGGCGACATGGTATGGCATTTTGTTTGGATGGCAGGTATTGGTATCGCATCCGGTTTTTATACTGTGCCGCTGTATGCGCTTATTCAACAGCGTACCGAGGAGGCAAGTCGTTCGCGGGTGATTGCTGCTAATAATGTGCTTAATGCGCTCTTTATGGTTGGCAGTGCCATATTAAGTATTGTAACGCTCTCTGTTTTAGAGTGGCATATTTCGTCGTTACTATTGCTTTTGGCGGGGCTTAATTTGCTTATCTCTATTTATATTTACACTAAGGTACCGGAATTTTTCTTGCGCTTTGTTATCTATATTTTAGCTATATGCATGTATCGCGTGCGCACAAAAGGGCATGAAAATATTCCAAGCGAAGGCGCAGCCGTTATTGTGGCTAACCATGTTAGCTTTGTAGATTGGATGTTTATTTTAGCCACTTCGCCTAGGCCTATACGCTTTATGGTGTTTGCTCCCATTTATTACTCAAAAGCGCTGCATTGGCTATTTAAAATGGCAAAAGCTATTCCAATTGATAGCGAAAAAGCCAATCCAAAGGCGTTTGCAAAAGCATTTGATGAGGTTGCCGCAGCGCTTGAACGCGGTGAGTTAGTTGGTATTTTTCCTGAAGGAAAACTAACAAGTAATGGTGAAATGGACATGTTTAGGCGGGGCATTGAGCGCATTATAGAGCGCACACCTGTGCCTGTTGTGCCCGTTCACTTAGGTGGCTTGTGGGGCAGTATGTTTAGCCGTAAAGCCAAGTGGCAACTACCACGCCTTAAATGGTCGTTAGTATCGGTGAGTGTGGGAAAGCCGATTGGCGCTGAGCAGGTAAGTGCTAATTATTTACACGAACAAGTCAGTGCTTTAAAAGCCCAGCACGCTAAAAATACACCGTAATTTAACTCTAAAAGCCACATTTTTATGTGGCTTTTTATTTATGTCAGCGCAAAAGCTGCTTTTTTAAATTTTTCCCTTGAAGTTACTCCACCTCACCCCATATTAAGTGCATAACGCAGACACTTTGCTAATTGGAGATACATAAATGACTGCAGCACAAAAAGAAACATTAGGCTTTCAAACAGAAGTAAAACAACTATTAAACTTAATGATTCATTCGTTATATTCGAATAAAGAAATATTTTTACGTGAGCTTGTATCAAATGCATCAGATGCCGCCGATAAGCTACGCTTTTTAGCGCTTTCAAATGGCGACCTTTACCAGGGTGATGCCGATTTACGTGTACGTATTAGCGCAGATAAAGAAGCGAACACAATTACCATTTCTGACAATGGTATTGGTATGACGCGTGAAGAAGTGATTAGCTCTTTAGGAACTATTGCTAAGTCGGGTACTGCTGAGTTTTTCAAAAACTTAACCGGTGACCAAAGTAAAGACTCACAATTAATTGGTCAATTTGGTGTTGGTTTTTACTCAGCCTTTATTGTGGCTGATGAAGTGACAGTGCGCACGCGTAAAGCGGGTGAAACACAAGCGTACGAGTGGCAATCACAAGGTGAAGGTGAGTACACATTACAAGAAATTGAAAAAGAAGGCCGTGGTACGGATATCATTTTACACCTGCGTGAAGAAGAAAAAGAATACGCGGATGAATACCGTTTACGTAGCATTGTTACTAAATACTCAGATCATATTTCTACGCCTGTACAAATGTATAAAGCAGAAGTGCCTGAGTCTGAAGGCGAAGACGGCGAAAAAATCCCAGCAGTTCCAGGTGAGTGGGAAAGCATTAACCGTGCAACCGCTTTATGGACACGTGATAAGTCAGAGGTTTCTGATGAAGAATACAAAGAGTTTTACAAGCATGTAAGCCATGATTGGGAAGAGCCGCTAAACTGGGCGCACAATAAAGTAGAAGGTAAAACTGAGTACACAAGCTTATTGTATATCCCTAAAAAAGCGCCGTTCGATTTATGGAACCGTGAGCGCCAAAGTGGCTTAAAACTGTATGTTCAACGTGTCTTTATTATGGATGACGCTGAGCAGTTTATGCCAAGCTACCTGCGCTTTGTAAAAGGCTTGCTTGATTCAAACGATTTACCCCTAAATGTATCGCGCGAAATTTTACAAGATAACAAAGTAACGCAAGCGATTCGTAAAGGGTGTACGTCTCGTATCTTAAAAATGCTAGAGCGTATGGCTAAAAACAAAGCCGAAGACTACCAAACATTTTGGAACGAGTTTGGCCAAGTAATCAAAGAAGGCCCAGCAGAAGATACAGCGAATAAAGAAGCCATTGCTAAATTGTTACGCTTCTCATCTACGCATACCGACTCAGAAACACAAGATGTATCGCTTGAGCAATACATTGAGCGTATGAACGATGAGCAAGATAAAATTTACTACGTGGTTGCTGATTCGTTTACAGCGGCTAAAAACTCGCCGCACTTAGAAATCTTCCGCAAAAAAGGCATCGAAGTATTATTACTAAGTGACCGTGTTGATGAGTGGATGATGAGCCACTTAACTGAGTTTAACGAAAAATCATTCCAGTCAATTACACGTGGCGACCTTGATTTAGGTAAGCTTGACGACGAAGAAACAAAAAAAGCGCAAGAAGAGTCTGAAAAAGAAGTAGAAGGCTTAATTGAGCGCATTAAAACAGCGCTAGGTGAAGAAGTTAAAGAAGTACGCTTTACGCATCGCTTAACAGACTCTCCTGCCTGTGTGGTTAGCGATGAGAACGACATGAGCTCGCAAATGCAAAAGCTTATGGAGTCAGTAGGGCAACCTGTACCAGAGGCTAAGCCAGTGTTTGAGCTTAACCCTGAGCATCAGTTAGTTAAGCACTTAAACGATGAGCAAGACGAAGATAAGTTTGCACAGTGGTCTCATGTATTACTAGACCAAGCTTTACTTGCTGAACGCGGTACATTAAAAGATCCTACCGGGTTCGTAACACGTTTAAACAAGTTAATGCTTGATTTAAATAAGTAAGGCTAACAGGCTCTTTTAATTGCTAAAAGAGCCTAAAATATAACCATAATTATAAAGGAAGCGTATGCTTCCTTTTTTTATGTGCTCTAAAGTAGGCAATTAGTATAAGTTGCTTGAGTATCTGCAGCGCTTGTGGAAGAATTCAGGCTTTAAAATAAATATCCATACTAGGGGACAATGATATGCGCATTATTCTTTTGGGCGCGCCAGGTGCTGGTAAAGGTACTCAAGCTCAGTTTTTAATGGACAAATACGGTATTCCACAAATTTCTACCGGTGATATGCTTCGTGCAGCCATTAAAGAAGGTACACCACTTGGCTTGGAAGCGAAAAAAGTAATGGATGCAGGTCAGTTAATTTCTGACGATATCATCATTGGTTTAGTGAAAGAGCGTATTGCTAAACCAGACTGCGAACAAGGCTTTTTACTTGATGGCTTCCCACGCACTATTCCACAAGCAGATGCTATGAAAGAAAATGGCGTTGTGGTTGATCACGTTATTGAGTTTGACGTTGCTGATGAAGTAATTGTTGAGCGTATGGGTGGACGTCGCGTACATCCTGGCTCTGGCCGTGTTTATCACGTTGTTTACAACCCACCAAAAGTGGAAGGTAAAGACGATGAAACAGGCGAAGAGCTTATTATTCGTGCAGATGACACGGAAGAAACAGTTCGTAAACGTTTAGCTATTTACCATGAGCAAACTATGCCATTGGTTGATTACTACCAAGCTGAAGCGCAAGCAGGTAACACGCAGTACCATAAAATTGATGGTACGCAAGCTGTTGAAACAGTAAGCCAGCAACTAGCAGAGCTTTTAGGTTAATATAATCTAAACACAGCTTAGGTATTAAAAAACCGCCCTTGGGCGGTTTTTTTGTATTTAGTAGCTTTTAACAATTTAAAATTAAACCACCAAAGGTCAACACGCCCTGTTACCTATAACGTTTTTAGCTTTTCTATTACTGGGTCGTAGTTTGGCTCGGTAGATAAATTAGACACGAGCTGTTTGTATATCACTGTATGGCTTTTATCTAAAATAAGCACAGCGCGAGTTAGTAGTCCCATATCTTTTATAATTAAGCCATATTTTTGGCCAAAGTCTCGCCATACAGAGTCAGAAAGAGCTGTTACTTTGTCGATGTTTTCAGCATTACAAAAGCGTTTTTGAGCAAAAGGTAAATCGGCACTGATGGTCAGTATTGCGATAGCAGGAAATTGCGTCGCTACTTTTTCATTAAAATGTTTGGTTTGTAAGCTACAAATGCCAGTATCTAAACTTGGCACTACGCTGATTAATACAGCTTGCCCTTTATAATCATTAAGATTTACAGGGGCAAAACCACCATCAACCACTTTAAAATTTGGCGCATTATCACCTACACTTACACCTTTACCTAACAAAGTGACAGGCTTACCCTGAGCAGAGACCTTACCTGCATCAAGCGTGTTTTCTGGGTACTGTGATGCGTGCCCAACTGAGCTTAAAGCCAGTGTGCTTAGTGCAAAAATAAGAGAGCGTACCATAGGTTATTTCCTTTTAAATTAACGCAATAGGTTTGAGTGTATTATACTCAATATCACTGACCAAGCGATTAAATATCACTGTAAAAGTAATAATAAGTTCTGTGATATATAAATTGTAAACTGCATGAACTTTTATTAACATGTAGTTACAAAATGTATCTTTAATAAAGTCATAAGGCCTATTGACAACATTGGGTTAAATAATAGAGAGATAGTATGTCAACATCCGTATTAATATGTGACGACTCAAAATTAGCGAGGCGCCAGCTAGCCCGCTCTTTACCAGATGACTGGGATATTAAAGTAGAGTTTGCTCAAGATGGTGTTGATTGCATCAAAAAACTAAAAATAATCGAGCCTGAAATCCTTTTTCTTGATTTAAACATGCCTGAAATGGACGGTTACGAAGTCCTTATGGCCATGAAAGAGCAAGGCCTTAATATTCTAACCGTGGTTGTATCTGGCGATATTCAGCCAAATGCGCACCAACGCGTACTTGAATTAGGCGCCATTGATTTTATCCAAAAACCTTGCTCACCTGAAAAACTTGCCGATATTATCGAGCATCATGGCATTAAAGATAAAGCCATGCGCGAGCGTCTTGCTCATTCTTTAGGTGAACAAGTAGACCCAGATGTGCGCGATATATACCAAGAGCTTACAAATGTCGCTATGGGCCAAGCAGGCGATTTGCTTGCACGGCTTTTGAATGTGTTTGTAGAGCTGCCAATTCCGAATGTGAATGTGCTTGAAGTTAATGAACTGGATATGGCGCTGCAGTCAATTGACAATAATGCTGCCACATCAGGGGTGTGCCAAGGCTTTATTGGCGGNGTGGCGTATCGGGCGAGGCATTACTTTTATTAAATGATTCAAGCTTTAAAGAAATTGCGTCACTGATGAATTACGACGGTGAGCTGAACGACAAAGTTGAGCTTGAGCTACTTATGGATATTAGTAATATTTTAATAGGCTCAATTTTAACGGGGCTTTCTAAACAGCTAGATATGTCTTTTAGCCAAGGTCATCCCATTGTACTTGGCCAACATCGCGACGTATCTGAATTGGTTAAATCAAATAAATCTCGTTGGCAAAGAACCTTAGCGATAGAAATAAGCTACGGCATCGAAAACCATGATATTAACTGCGATCTTATGCTGTTATTTACCGAAGATTCACTTAAAACTTTGAAATACAAAGTTGCTTACCTATTAGAAGACTAAGTTATGGCCGCTGATTTAGAAATGAATGAGATCCATTGGTTAATGGATATGTTTAACACGGTTGATGTGGGCCTGGTTGTACTGGATAGAAATTATAAAGTGTGTGTGTGGAATGGCTTTATGGAAAATCATTCTGGGCTATTACCAAGTGCTGTAAAAGACAAAGACCTATTTGATTTATTTCCTTCGATTGATGAGAAATGGTTTAGAAGCAAGTCAGAGTCTGTATTTGTACTTAAAAACCGCTCTTTTACTATCTGGGAGCAGCAACCTTACATCTTTCGTTTTAAAAACTACCGCCCCATTACCGGTAAAGCGGATTACATGTACCAAAATGCGACCTTTATTCCACTTACCAATACACTGGGTGAGGTCAGTCATATTTGTATCATTATTTATGATGTTACCGATGTGGCGGTCAATAAAAAAGAATTAGAAGATTTAAATAAGCGTTTAGAGCAAGTAAGCCAAACCGACAGCTTAACGCAACTGTTTAACCGTGGGCATTGGGAAAGCACACTGCACCAAGAGTTTTTACGTGTTAAGCGCAGCGGTGGCAGCAGCACATTATTGATGTTTGATATCGATCATTTTAAAAAAATTAATGATGAGCATGGCCATAGCTGTGGCGATGAAGCGCTACGCCACCTTTCAGAACTGCTACGAACGACGCTTCGCGAAACCGATATAGCAGGGCGCTATGGTGGGGAGGAGTTTGTTGTTACTTTACTCGATACCGACAAGCAAGGCGCAGCAATATTTGCCGAGCGCATAAGAGCGTTAATAGAAGCCAACCCTTTTGTTTATAAAAACACAAAAATAGAGATGACTGTGAGTGTTGGCTTTGCAGGAAATAGCCCTGACTTTGCAAAACATGAGCGGTGGATTGAAGCCGCTGACAAAGCCCTGTATCACTCAAAAGAGCATGGCCGTAACAGAGTAACCGATTTTGAGGATATAAAAAATGACGCATAAGCGTCTTTTTTATGCGCTGCTAAAATTAAGGCCACGGTAATATTACTGCTAAATTAAAGTAACCAAGGATGCACCTAATTGCGCCGCAAGCCTTGGCAGTAAATACTTAACAAGGGCTTGGTTAAAATGCCATTTTTTATCAGGCATTTTATTTACTCTGTAGTATGGCGAGTATCATCTGCTGGGCATTGGCCAAGAGTAGACACATCGCCTGTACTGGTCTCTTGCTCTAATTGAACCTTGAATCCCCATAACCTGTACAGGTGTTTTAGCACTTCTTTATGCGAGTCAGCAAGGGGGATGTTATTGTGAGGAACATAACGCAACGTTAAAGAACGATCGCCTCTAACATCAACATTATATACTTGAATGTTAGGTTCGTGATTACTCAAATTATATTGCGCTGAAAGCGCTTCGCGTACAGCCTGATAACCGCTATCATCATGTATTGCGCCTACTTCTAGATGTGGATTACGGCAGTGATCGACAATAGTAAACAGCTTAAAATCACGAATTAACTTAGGTGATAAAAATTGGCTTATGAAGCTTTCATCTTTAAAGTTTTCCATCGCAAAATGCAGTGTGTCTAGCCAATTAGTGCCTGCATATTCAGGAAACCAGCGTCTATCCTCATCTGTTGGGTTTTCGCAAATACGGCGAATATCCACCATCATATTAAAACCCAGTGCATACGGGTTTATACCTGAATAGTAATTGCTGTTATAAGGTGGCTGATAAACCACGTTGGTATGGCTTTGCAAAAACTCCATCATAAAGGAGTCGGTTAATTTACCTTCATCATATAAGTGGTTCAAAATGGTATAGTGCCAAAAGGTGGCCCAGCCTTCGTTCATCACTTGGGTTTGTTTTTGCGGATAAAAATATTGTGATATCTTTCGCACAATACGTATTATTTCTCGCTGCCAAGACTCTAATAAAGGCGCGTTTTTCTCAATAAAGTATAAAATGTTTTCTTGCGGCTCTTGCGGAAAATGCCTCTCTTGCTTTTTAGCTTCTTGCTGTTGAGCGGGGATAGTGCGCCATAGCTCGTTTACTTGAGATTGCATGTAGTCTTCACGCTCTTTCTGGCGTTTTTGCTCTTCAAAAAGGGAAATTTGCTGCGGGCGTTTATATCTATCTACGCCGTAATTCATTAATGCGTGACACGAATCAATTAAGCTTTCTACTTGTGTAATACCGTATTTTTCTTCGCAGCGGCTAATGTAATTTTTAGCAAACACTAAGTAATCTATGATGGAGTCGGCGTCAGTCCATGTTTTAAATAAGTAGTTTCCTTTAAAAAATGAGTTATGGCCATAACAGGCATGCGCCATAACCAGTGCCTGCATAGGGAGTGTGTTTTCTTCCATTAAATAAGCAATACAGGGGTTTGAATTAATCACAATTTCGTAAGCCAGCCCCATTTGCCCACGCTTATAATTTTGTTCGGTTTGTATAAATTTTTTACCATATGACCAATGGCTGTAGCCTATAGGCATGCCTACGCTTGAATAAGCATCCATCATTTGCTCAGCTGTTATTACCTCAATTTGGTTAGGGTAAGTGTCTAAGCGATAATGCGCTGCAACACGGGCTATTTCAGTTTGGTATTGCTCAAGCAGCTCAAAGGTCCAATCTGGGCCATCGCTAATTCGTTCAGTGCTCATAGTAAACCTCGCTTAGGCTAAGCAGCCCCTTGTTGTTGACGATTTTTTTTAAATAGCTCCCTAAACATAGGGTAAATGTCTTCAACACTTTGAATATGTTGTATTGCAAAGTTGCTATGGGTTTGGGCGATGTTTTGGTATTCGCGCCACAAGCTTTGGTGCGCACGCGTGGTAATTTCTATATAGGCAAAGTAGCGTACCGCATTAAGTAGCTTATTACGTAATATTTCACCGCAGTGTGGGGTATCGTCTGCCCAGTTATCGCCATCAGATGCTTGCGCTGCGTATATATTCCATTGCTCTGAATCATAGCGCTCTTTTATTATTTCGTTCATTAATTTAAGGGCACTGGAGACAATAGTGCCGCCAGTTTCTTGAGAATAAAAAAACTCTTGTTCGTCGACCTCTTTAGCTTGTGTGTGGTGGCGTATATACACCACCTCAATGTCTTTATAACTTCGGGTCAAAAATTGATACAGCAAAATATAAAAACGCTTTGCCATGTCTTTTGTGGCCTGATCCATTGAGCCTGATACATCCATAATACAAAACATAACGGCTTTGCTGGTGGGGTGGGGGCGTTTTTCATAATTACGAAAACGTAAGTCGTAATTATCAATAAATGGTACGGCTTTTATTTGCTGTTTAAGTTGCTCAATTTCCTCTTGTAATAACGCAATGATGGCTTGGTCGCTGTTGGCTTGCTCACGCTCCATCGCAAGTTGGCCTTCAAGCTCTGCTAGGCGCCTTTTTTTACCCGCGCTCATGGCGACTCTTCTGGCGAGTGAGCCCTGTAATGAGCGTACTATATCAATATTACTGGGCATACCATCGCTACAAAAACCAGCCCGATGAGTTTTCATTTGTACAAGCTTATCTAGCTGGTTTTCTTGTAAGTTGGGCAGTTCTAGGTCTTCAAAGAGTAAATCAAGGTATTCATCTTTAGAAATAGAAAACACAAAGTCATCTTGGCCTTCGCCTGAATCACTTGCATCGCCATCGCCTGCGCCACCACCTTGGCCGCCTTTAGGGCGCTCAATTTTGTCACCTGTTGAAAATTGATCGTTGCCAGGGTGAATTTGTTCTCTGTCGCCCCCTTTACCTTGGTGAAAAATGGGCTCGCTAATATCTCGTTGCGGGATAGATATACTCTCTCCTGAACTTGAGTCGGTAACGCTGCGTTTATTAACCGCATCAGACACTGCTTCTTTTATTTGCTTTTTATAGCGCCTAATAAAGCGCTGACGATTAAGCGTGCTTTTGTTTTTACCATTTAAGCGTCTATCTATAAAATGCGCCATACTGTTCCCCCTAAACTACATGAAGGTTACTGCGATTTTCTAACCCGTAAATACCACTCAGAAAGTAAACGCACTTGTTTTTGCGTGTAGCCTTTTTCAACCATGCGGTTAACAAAGTCCTCGTGTTTTTGTTGATCCTCAGCGGAGGTTTTTGTATTAAAGGAAATAACAGGGAGTAGATCTTCGGTATTTGAGAACATTTTTTTCTCAATCACAGTGCGTAGTTTTTCGTAGCTTGTCCATAACGGGTTTTTACCATTATTGTGAGCGCGTGCACGTAATACAAAGTTAACTATTTCGTTCCTAAAATCTTTGGGATTAGAAATGCCGGCGGGTTTTTCTATTTTTTCAAGTTCTGCATTTAACGAGGCGCGGTCAAATAACTGTCCTGTATCTGGGTCTCTGTATTCTTGATCTTGTATCCAAAAATCAGCATAAATCACATAGCGGTCAAAAATATTTTGGCCATATTCAGAGTATGACTCTAAATACGCGGTTTGTAGTTCTTTACCAATAAACTCAACATATTGCGGAATTAAATAGCCTTTTAAAAAACTTAAATAGCGCTCTTCCACTTCGGCGCTAAATTGTTCACGCTCTATTTGTTGCTCCAAAACATAAAATAAATGCACCGGATTAGCTGCAACCTCGGTGGTATCAAAATTAAATACGCGCGACAAAATCTTAAAAGCAAAACGAGTGGAAAGGCCGGTCATGCCTTCATCTACCCCTGCGTAATCACGATACTCCTGATAAGATTTTGCTTTAGGGTCGGTATCTTTTAGGGTTTCACCATCATAGACCCGCATTTTTGAGTAAATACTAGAGTTTTCAGGCTCTTTTAATCGAGATAAGGTAGTAAATTGCGCTAACGCTTTAAGCGTACCTGGTGCACACGGTGCACTGGCAAGTTCACTATGTTGAATAAGTTTGTCGTAGATTTTTATTTCTTCGGTCACGCGCAGGCAATAAGGGACCTTTACAATATAAACACGATCTAAAAACGCTTCATTGTTTTTATTATTTTTGAATGTTTGCCATTCTGACTCATTTGAGTGGGCTAAAATCATGCCGTTAAAGGGCAGAGCGCTAATACCTTCGGTACCGTTGTAGTTACCCTCTTGCGTTGCGGTAAGGAGTGGATGCAGCACCTTGATAGGGGCTTTAAACATTTCTACAAACTCCATTAAACCTTGGTTTGCTAAACATAAAGAGCCTGAGTAAGCGTAGGCATCGGGGTCGTTTTGAGCAAAGTGCTCAAGCTGGCGAATATCTACTTTGCCCACCAATGCAGAAATATCTTGATTATTTTCATCACCGGGTTCGGTTTTGGCTATACCTATTTGATTTAAAATAGAGGGGTAGCGTTTGACGACTCTAAATTGGCTAATATCGCCGTTAAATTCTTTTAATCGTTTACCAGCCCATGGCGACATAATCGTTTTTAAATAACGTGGTTTAATACCGTATTCTTTTTCGAGAACGCTGGCATCTTCTACTGGGTCAAACAAACTGAGCGGATGATCGTTTACCGGAGAGCCTTTAATTGAATAGATAGGCACTTGTTGCATTAAATATTTTAGTTTTTCTGCAATTGAAGATTTACCTCCCCCAACAGGGCCGAGTAAATAAAGGACTTGTTTGCATTCTTCTAGGCCTTGAGCCGCATGCTTTAGGTAGGAGACAATTTGTTCTATGGCATCTTCCATGCCGTAAAAGTCTGCAAAGGCAGGGTAGCGTGCAACCACTCTATTAGAAAATAACCGGCTTAAACGTGCATCGGTTGCAGTATCAACCATTTGCGGCTCGCCTATTGCCATAAGTAAACGCTCAGGGGCGCTGGCATAAGCTGATTTGTCATTTTTACAAATTTCTAGAAATTCGCTAATGCTGTATTCTTCTTCTTGTGCTGCTTCGTATCGTGCTTGGTAGTGCTCAAAAATAGTCATAATAACCTCCGAAACCCGCTTTAAAAAGGTGCTTACTTTTTAAAGTTTAGTCAGAGATTGATATTTTTGTGCAATAAAATTAAAAATTTAAGTGAAAAAAGATCATGTGGCTAAATTAGCAATTTCGCGCGTATAAAGGCGGTTTGAATTTTATAAAGGCATAAAAAAAGACGCCGAGGCGTCTTTTTAAATCAGCGTATAATAGCTAATTAAGCGAAGTTAGCGTTCGCGAATTCCCAGTTAACAAGCGCCCAAAAACCTTTAAGGTAATCAGGACGAACGTTACGGTAATCAATGTAGTAAGCGTGTTCCCATAAATCCACAGTTAGGATTGGTGTAACACCTTCGTCTGTAAGCGGCGTTGCTGCGTTAGACGTGTTTACGATATCTAATGAACCGTCAGCTAGTTTAACTAACCATGTCCAGCTAGAACCAAAGTTATTAACCGCTTTGTCGTTTAATGCATCTTTAAACGCGTCAAAAGAGCCCCATTTAGCGTTAATAGCGTCAGCGATAGCACCTGTTGGCTCGCCGCCGCCATTTGGAGATAGACAGTTCCAGTAGAAAGTGTGGTTCCAAATTTGTGCAGCGTTGTTAAATACGCCACCTTCAGATGAACAAACAATCTCTTCTAAAGATTTGTTTTCAAATTCAGTACCTGGAATTAAACCGTTTAATTTAACAACGTAAGTGTTGTGGTGCTTACCGTGGTGATACTCAAGAGTTTCTTGTGAAATATGAGGCTCAAGTGCATCAATTGCATATGGTAGTGACGGTAGTTCAAATGCCATTTTTTTATCTCCATCTTCTTTTGGTTGATAACTCGCTTGATAGTACGTAATGCCTGATAGAACAGACCACTTACCTATACCAAACGAAAATATAGTGTTACTATAATTGTTGAGTATTTTACTCAAGTTTAAGCAAACAGCAATGCTATTGCTAAAGACTATTTCAATTGCGGCTTTATTTGCCCATTTTAAGTTATATATCTGTGGCCACAATGATTTATTTTCAAGCCCTAGGTATATCAAGCTATCGTCATTTTGAGGTTGTAGATGGAAACCATTGATAAAATTAAACAGCAGATTTCAGAAAACCCAATTATCCTTTACATGAAAGGGTCGCCTAAATTACCAAATTGTGGTTTTTCTTCACAAGCGTCACAAGCTCTAATGTCATGTGGCGAACCATTTGCCTATGTTGATATTTTACTTAATCCAGATATTCGCGCTGAGTTACCAGCATACGCAAATTGGCCTACTTTCCCACAGCTTTGGGTTGAGGGCGAATTAGTAGGTGGTTGTGACATTATCATTGAAATGTTTCAACGTGGTGAATTACAGCCACTGATCACTGAAACTGCAGCTAAGTATAAAGAAGCTGACGCAGAGTAATTGCTACTTTGCTAGATTATTAAAGCCACGTTTTACGTGGCTTTTTTGTGGCTATATAACTTTATTACGTCTTAATCTCTTGAACAGCCCATCAGTGGGTGATTATAACCATTAATTTGTGCTCAATAGTTAGCAAACTCAGCCCTTGCTCCTTGTTTAGGTGCACCTAGTCAGGATAAGTAAGCAACAAAGCTACTTATATAAGCGCGAATTTTAATTAAAATATGAGTTTTATATCAATGCGTAATAAGACGTAATCATTTTGCGGGGCTAAACGTGTCGCTATTTTCGCTAAAAAATTTTCTTTAGAACAACTAAATAGCGAGTTTTTTGCCCAGCTATCAACACGCTTTTCCAGCCTTACAATAGTTCGCTCAATCAAGCGAATTGGTAATAAATAAAAATTCACTACATCTGCACTAAAAACGACACAACAATTAATAACTATACTAATGAACGCTAAAAAAGCGTGATCCTAAACCTCTAATTTATTTAAAACGCATTAAACTATCTAAATGTTAACTGAACCTGCGGGAAATTAGTGAATATTTATTCATTGGTTTGGCTCTTTACGTTTACGTAAAGGGTATTGCTTTAACGCCTTTGTTTTTACAAAATGTTAAAATTGACACCAGTGTCATGAAAAAATAACGCGCAAATAAGCGCTAATTGTTAAAACTTATGGGTAAAAAAGAAATCTTGCCTTGAAGTGAGAAATATTCAAGAATGTGAATATGTATTCAAAATAATATTGACTCTATTTACTATAGAGGCTAGTTTTGTGCGTCTGTTAGCAAATCGTCGAGCAGTTCATTCACGTTAACAGTGCAGCAAGGGAGGGGTCTATGTTATACGACTCAACATTAGAAAAAGATAATTGTGGCTTTGGCTTAATAGCCCAAGTAAATGGTCAAGCTAGTCATCGGCTTATTCGTACAGCTATTACTGGACTTGATCGCATGCAGCACCGCGGTGGTATTTCTGCCGATGGTAAAACAGGTGACGGCTGTGGTTTATTACTACAAAAACCTGACAGTTTTTTCCGTGCTATTGCGAGTGAGCATAATTGGCACTTAGGTAAAAATTACGCCGTAGGCATGGTTTTCTTAAATTCAGATCCCGTTTTAGCACAAGCTGCAAAACAGGTTTTATGTGAGGAATTAGAACAAGAAACACTTAAAATACTCGGTTGGCGTGAAGTGCCTACTGACCCTTCAATGCTAGGGCCAATTGCGACACAGCAATTACCTGGTTTTGAGCAAATTTTTGTTAGTGCGCCTGAAGGATGGCGCTCTAAAGATTTAGAGCGACGTTTATATGTAGCACGTCGCCGTGCAGAAAAGCGTTTAGCAGAGGATGAGTCGTTTTATATTGCGAGTTTATCGGGGTTAGTGACTATCTATAAAGGCCTTATGATGCCTGCAGATTTGCCTAACTTTTATTTAGACTTAGCTGATATTCGTATGACCAGCGCTATTTGTGTATTCCATCAGCGTTTTTCTACTAATACCCAGCCGCGTTGGCCTTTAGCACAACCATTTAGGTATTTAGCGCATAATGGTGAAATTAATACCATTGAAGGTAACCGCCAATGGGCTCGTGCACGTTCGTATAAGTTTTCATCGCCACTTATTCCTGATTTACAAAGCGCAGCGCCATTTGTAAACGAAACCGGCTCTGACTCTTCAAGCTTAGATAACATGCTGGAGCTGTTTTTAGCGGGTGGCATGGATTTATTCCGTGCTATGCGTATGCTTGTGCCACCTGCATGGCAGAAAAACCGTGCTATGGATGATGACTTACGCGCATTTTACGACTTTAACTCTATGCACATGGAGCCGTGGGATGGCCCTGCGGGCATTGTTATGTCTGATGGGCGCTTTGCAGCCTGTAACCTTGACAGAAATGGCCTGCGTCCAGCGCGCTATGTTATTACCCAAGATGGCTTTATTACACTTGCCTCTGAGGTAGGGATTTGGGATTACACTGCAGATGAAGTGGTTGAAAAAGGCCGTGTAGGACCAGGTGAGCTGTTAGTAATTGATACTAAATTAGGCAAAATTTGGCACTCAGACGAAATCGACCAAGATTTAAAATCGCGTCATCCTTATAAGTCATGGCTTGAAGAAAACGTTAAACGTTTAACCCCGTTTGAAGAGCTTACCGAGCAAGATGCGGGTAATCGCTCATTTGATGACGAAACACTTGCTAAATACCAAAAAATGTTTGGTTACACTAACGAAGAGCTCGATAGTGTTATTCGCGTAATGGGTGAAAACGGCCAAGAAGCAACTGGCTCTATGGGTGATGACACGCCATTTGCAGTACTAAGCGAAGGGCATCGTTCATTGTACGATTACTTCCGCCAAAAGTTTGCACAAGTGACTAACCCGCCAATCGACCCGCTGCGTGAAAACCACGTAATGTCACTGGCAACGTGTATTGGTAGTGAGCAAAACGTATTTAATGAAACCACAGGCCACGCTAAGCGCCTACAGTTTGATACGCCAATTTTAATGTATGCAGACATGCAGCAGCTACTAAATGCCGATGACGAGCATTACAGCTACTGTAAAATTGATATTACATACACAGCAGAGGAAGGTTTAGAAAAAGCGGTTGCACGTATTTGCGACGCTGCACAAGAAAAAGCAGCAGCCGGCTGTGTAATGCTTATTTTATCTGACCGTAACTTTAGCGAAACCCAATTACCAATTCCTGCTGCTATGGCGGTAGGTGCTGTACAAAAACGTTTAGTAGATAATAACTTACGTTGTGAGTCTAATATTATTATTGAAACGGGTAGCGTACGCGATGCACACCAATTTGCCGTATTACTTGGTTTTGGTGCAACCGCAATTTACCCATACCTTGCATACGAGTCACTGGTTGCGATGAGCGACAGTAAAGTGATTGATAAATCGTACTGCGAAGTGACGCTTTCGTACCGAAAAGCCATTAATAAAGGCTTGTACAAAATTATGTCTAAGATGGGCATAAGCACAATTGCATCGTACCGTTGTTCAATGCTTTTTGAAGCGGTTGGTCTATCTGATGCTATGGTAGAAATGTGCTTTAAAGGTGTGGCAAGTCGTATTAAAGGCGCCTGTTTTAGCGATTTTGATATTGATCAGCAAAAGCTTCATAAACTTGCTTTTAGTAAACGTAAATTACTCAGCCATGGCGGTTTATTAAAATACGTTCACGGTGGTGAATACCACGCTTACAACCCAGATGTTATTCAAACGCTACAAAAGGCCGTACGTTCAGGTGATTATAAAGACTACGCAGCCTATGCTGATTTAGTTAATAACCGTCCTATTGCAACGCTGCGCGATATGTTAGCGCTTAAATTACCTGAAAAAGGCATTAGCATTGATGATGTTGAGCCGGCTGAATTTTTATACCAGCGCTTTGACTCTGCAGCTATGAGTATTGGTGCACTTTCGCCTGAGGCGCATGAAGCGCTTGCCATTGCAATGAACCGCTTAGGCGGGTGTTCAAATTCAGGTGAAGGCGGTGAAGATAAGTTGCGCTACAACACCGAGAAAAACTCACGTATTAAACAAGTTGCCTCGGGTCGTTTTGGTGTAACGCCGCACTACCTTCGTAATGCTGATGTAATTCAAATTAAAGTGGCGCAGGGTGCTAAACCAGGCGAAGGCGGACAACTACCAGGCGAAAAAGTAACGCCGTATATTGCAAAACTTCGTTATTCGGTACCCGGTGTAACATTAATTTCACCACCACCGCATCACGATATTTACTCAATTGAAGATTTAGCCCAGCTAATATTTGATTTAAAACAAGTAAACCCAGAAGCGATGATATCGGTGAAGTTAGTATCTGAGCCAGGTGTAGGCACAATTGCCACAGGTGTAGCTAAAGCGTACGCCGACTTAATTACTATCTCAGGTTACGATGGTGGTACCGGGGCAAGCCCATTAACGTCAGTTAAATACGCGGGTAGCCCGTGGGAGCTTGGCCTTGCAGAAACCCAGCAAGCGCTTGTTGAAAATGGTCTTCGTCACCGTATTCGCCTGCAAACAGATGGTGGTTTAAAAACAGGTTTAGATATCATTAAAGCCGCTATTTTAGGTGCAGAGAGCTTTGGCTTTGGTACAGGCCCAATGGTGGCGCTAGGTTGTAAATACTTACGTATTTGTCATTTAAATAACTGTGCGACCGGTGTTGCAACGCAAGATGAAACACTTCGTCAAAAGCATTACCACGGCTTACCAGAAATGGCGATGAACTACTTTAAGTTTATAGCCCAAGAAGCACGTGAAATTATGGCAAGCTTAGGTATTGCTAATCTAACTGACTTAATTGGCCGTTTAGACTTATTAGAAGCGATTGAAGGTAAAACAGCGAAGCAAAAGAAAATAGATTTATCGTCTGTAATTGCTCAGCCAAATAACCCAACGGGCGAAACCTTATTTTGTAGCGCACCAAATAGCTCGCACTATTTAGGTGAACTTAACGAAACGTTACTAGGTAAAGCGCAACAAGCGATTGATACCTCATCGGGTATTTCGCTCGTGAGCCGCATATGTAATACAGACCGTTCAGTGGGCGCAATGCTGTCGGGTTACATAGCCTCTAAGCACGGCAATCAAGGTATGGCTGCAGATCCAGTATCTATTGAGCTACATGGTACAGCAGGGCAATCATTTGGTGTTTGGAATGCCGGTGGCCTAGAGATGACCCTTATTGGCGATGCAAACGACTACGTAGGTAAAGGCATGGCAGGCGGTAAGCTTGTTATACGCCCACCACTGGGATCATCGTTTGAAAGTCATAAAGCGACTATTGCAGGTAACACATGTTTGTACGGTGCTACGGGTGGTAAGTTATTTGCCGCAGGCTGTGCTGGTGAGCGTTTTGCAGTGCGTAACTCTGGCGTGCAAGNGTTGTATGTGTGCTAGGTAATGTAGGCGTTAACTTTGGTGCGGGTATGACAGGTGGTTTTGCTTATATTTTAGATGAGCGAAGTGACTTTGAAAAACGCATTAATCCAGAGCTTGTAGAAGTAGTAACACTTGATGATTTAAGTTCGCACCAAGAGCATCTGCGTGGCCTAATTGCCGAGCATTTAGAGCTTACGGGTTCATGTCGAGCAGAAACCATTTTAGCTAATTTTGAACTGTACTTACCTATGTTCAAACTAGTTAAACCAAAATCAAGTGATGTAAAAAGTTTACTCGGGCACCGCGCTCGCAGTAGCGCAGAACTTCGTGTTCAAGCGCAATAAGGGGGCAGTATGAGCGAAAATGTATATCAATTTATAGACGTGCAGCGTGTTGATCCGCGCAAAAAACCAATCTCGTCGCGTAAAAAATCTTTCGTGGAAATTTACGAACCCTTTTCTGAGAATCAGGTAAATTCACAAGCTGACCGTTGTTTAGATTGTGGTAACCCTTACTGTGAATGGAAATGCCCAGTGCATAACTACATTCCGCAGTGGTTAAAATTAATTAGAACTGGCCGTATTTTAGAAGCGGCTGAGCTTTCTCATCGTACAAACAGTTTACCTGAAGTGTGTGGACGCGTATGTCCACAAGACAGACTGTGTGAAGGTTCATGTACGCTTGATGAAGAGTTTGGCGCAGTAACGATAGGTAATATTGAAAAATACATTACCGATACCGCATTTAAAATGGGCTGGAAACCAGACATGTCATACGTGACATGGACGGATAAAAAAGTAGCTATTATTGGTGCGGGTCCGGCTGGTTTAGGGTGTGCAGATATTTTAGTGCGTAATGGTGTAAAGCCAGTGGTTTTTGACCGTCACCCAGAAATTGGCGGATTACTTACTTTTGGTATCCCTTCTTTTAAACTTGAAAAAGAAGTAATGCAAAAGCGCCGTGAAATTTTCACCGAAATGGGTGTGGAATTTAAGCTAAACGTTGAAGTGGGTGTAGATATCACTATGGACGAAATTTTAGCTGACTACGACGCGGTATTTTTAGGTGTAGGTACGTATCAGAGTATGCGTGCTGGTCTTGAAAACGAAGACGCGCCAGGCGTACACGACGCACTGCCATTTTTAATTGGTAACACAAATCGCGTTATGGGTTACGATGAAAAAAACCAAGCGTGCATTGATATGGCCAATCAAAAGGTTGTGGTACTTGGCGGTGGTGATACCGCGATGGACTGTGTGCGAACGTCTATTCGTCAAAACGCAGCTAAAGTAACTTGTGCTTATCGTCGTGATGAAGAAAATATGCCAGGCTCTAAGCGTGAAGTTAAAAACGCTAAAGAAGAAGGTGTAAACTTTACCTTTAATGTACAGCCAACGGGTATTGTACTTGATGATAATGGCCATGTTGCAGGCGTTAAAATGGTTAAAACACAACTGGGTGAGCCTGATGAAAACGGCCGTAGCCGAGCAGAAGTTGTACCAGGCTCTGAGCACGTACTTGAGGCAGACCAGGTTATTATGGCGTTTGGCTTTAAACCACACAAAATGGACTGGTTGGAAAAGTATGATGTAGAAATTAACCACTGGGGCGGCATTAACGCACCAGAGCAAGGTGAATTTACTCATCAAACAACTAATCCGAAAATATTTGCAGGTGGCGATATAGTGCGAGGCTCTGATTTAGTGGTAACGGCTATTTTTGAAGGGCGTAACGCTGCTGAAGGTATTATGGATTATTTAGAGGTTTAATTATCTCGTTAAGTTTTAAATATAATAAAGGCAAGCCAACTGGCTTGCTTTTTTTTTGCTTTTTTTTTGCTTTTTTTTTGCTTTTTTCAAATGAAAAAGTATTAAAAAGTTGTCATTAACCAATAATTAACGTGTAAATCTTGCTTAAAGTACTATTTCAGTACAAACTTGCTGCTAACTTCTTTTTTAAATCCTCGGAAAATGAGCTTTTAAAGCTAGCTTGCAAATAAAAAATAATAATATGAATGCATACTCAGACAACAGAGAAAGAAAGCTAATTGTTCGCTTTTTTTCGACCATCGGATTTATAGCTACCTTCGCTATGGCGTGTAATGCATTGTCTAATGCTGATGTAGTGCTTGGTATTATGCTGCTAGTTTCAGCTGGTTTTTATGCGTGGGCTTTTAGCCTTTACCGCGCAGTCGAAAAATCAGCGACCACCATTTTATATAACCTTTACTGTTTAATGCTGTACTTAGTGATCTCGGGCGGAGCTGAAGGTACTGGGCCAATTTGGATATTTATTGTATCACCGGTGACTTACTCTATTAGAGGCCTTAAAAAAGGAACATTTGATATTGTTGCCTTTTTATTTGCCGTGATCGCCGGCTTTATTATTACAGATAACTTTAATATTTATGATTATCAGCCTGAAGCACTCCCACTAAGGGTGGTCATTTCTTTTATTATTGTTGCTTTATTAACTGGTTTTTATGAGCGCTCACGCGAAAAATACAACGAAAAAATAGTCGCGCTGAGTCAAAAAAATGAGCGCCTTGCCACAATAGATCACTTAACTGATTTACCTAACAGACGTTTTATGATGAAAGAACTTGCTGAGCTTAAACATCTTCATAAAAAAACTAAGCAGCCGTATGTAATTTTGCTAGCTGATGTTGATAATTTCAAAAACATTAATGATAACTACGGCCACGACTTTGGTGATGAAGCGTTAACCCAACTTGCCAATATTTTAAAAAAGAGCATGCCAAAGCAAGGTATTGCTTCTCGGTGGGGCGGTGAAGAGTTTTTAATTGCACTACCAAACAGCGACAAAGAGCAGGGGCAAAGTATTGCAGAAAAAATTCATGCCGAATTACAAAAAAATCCAGTGCGCATGAATGGAAAATCGGTGGTATTAACTATTAGTATGGGGCTTGTGCAAAGCCAGTTAGATACAACCATAGCCCAAGACATAAAGCTTGCCGACGAGCGATTATACAAAGCAAAAGAGCAAGGTAAAAATAGAACTTGCTCTTAACGCTTGTGTTAGTTAATCCATAGAAAAACTATCAAGGTTGGGGCGGCTTTTACTTTTTCGCCGCTGTAAACTTAAATAGCACATTGCACTGCACAGTATCTGTGCTAATAAAAGTAACCATTGATTATTAGCCACTATGTTGCCAATAATAAACCACTGCCAAACACTCACCGTTACTTGATAAACCAATATAAGTTTTAAAAAGCTAAAGAGTTTTAGCTTAAATTCTGCGTGCTTAAACTTACTAAACCCAATAAGCAAAAAGCTCAAAACAACAAGTAGCCACCCAGTAACATGGCAAAAATTTATCAGCATGCTTTGCATTTAAAACGTCTCTCCACTGTTGTAGCAAAAGTATAACTTAGGCGTGCGCCATAATAAGCTCTTTAGCATTTGCTTTAGCGGTTTTACTTATATTATCGCCACCAAGTAAGCGTGCAATTTCATTAATACGGCCGTCTTTATTTAGGCTGAGCATTTGAGTAAAGGTCTCGCCTTGTGCTATTTCTTTTGCTACAAAAAACTGCTGATGCGCACTACTTGCAACCTGGGGTAAATGGGTTACACAAATAACCTGTGTTGATTTTCCTAGTTGGCGTAATAACTTCCCTACAGAGGAGGCGGTAGGACCTGATATACCTACATCCACTTCGTCAAAAATAAGCGTTGGTGTTGTCACTTTTTGGGCAATGATCACCTGTATAGCAAGGCTAATACGCGACAGCTCACCACCCGAGGCAACTTTAGCTAAAGGTTGTAATGGCTGCCCAGGATTAGTAGAGACCAAAAACGAGACGCTATCAAAACCTAATGCATTGGGTTGGCGCTCAGCTTCTTGGGTAAGCTGAATTTCAAAGACCCCATTTTCCATCGATAAATTAGCCATGCTTTCACTAATTAATTGATTTAATGTATTGGCATATTTATGGCGACTTTCGCTTAGCTGATCACTGGCGTGCTGGTATGCACTTAGCGCATTAGTTATTTCATCGTCTAATTGCGCCAAACGTGAGCTATTGTTACTAATTGATTCTAGCTCTTGTGTTAAACCTTGATGAAACTCAACCAGCTCTTGAGGCTTTATATGATGCTTACGGGCTAAGTCCATTGCGCCACTTAAGCGCGCTTCTACTTCTGTTAATCTAGCAGGGTCTAAGTCGGCTTGCTCTGCGTAGTTTCTTACTTCTCTGCTTGCTTCTTCAACTTGCACTGCGGCTTCATCTAATAATGCAGCTACACTTGCTAAGCTTTCGTCATAATTTGCAAGCTCGGCAAATTGCTGAGCGCTGTGTTGCAGCATTGAACAGGCATTTTGCTCATCACTTTCGTATAAATGTTGAAGTTCGCGCTGGCAGGCTTCTAAAATGGTTTGGCTATTACTTAGCTTGTAATGTTCGGCTTCTATTTGTTCAAACTCGCCGTCTTGTAAGGCAAACTCATCTAATTCGGCAACTTGGTATTCGAGTAATTGTTTTTGAGCGGCTTGTTGTAATTGCTGTTGCTCAAGCTGTTTAAATTCTTTTTGCAGGTTTGCATATAATTTAAAGCTTTGGCTAACCGCTTTTACAAGCTGGTTGTGGCCTGCGTAGGCGTCTAGCAGTTGCAGCTGGTGTTCAGCTTTTAAAAGCTGCTGATGAGCATGCTGTCCGTGTATAGAAATTAAATACTGTCCCAGCTCTTTAAGTTGAGCTGCTGTAACAGCGCTGCCATTAATATAGCTTTTGCTGCGGCCATTTTTACATACAACGCGTCTAAGTAGGCATTCGTTGTCGTTACTCGTTAGCATGTGTTGTTCTAAAAATGCTTTAGCAAGAGGAAGGGCAGTTAAATCAAATTGTGCGCACACTTCTGCTTTATCTGTGCCAGGGCGAACCGCCGACGCTTCAGCGCGCTCGCCTAAACACAGTGAAAGTGCATCAATGGCAATCGATTTACCCGCGCCGGTTTCACCCGTGATCGCCGTCATGCCGTTATGCCACTCAGTGCTTAAGTTACTTACAATTGCAAAATTTTTAATTTCTAAACCAATTAACATACTGTTCATCCATCCAGTGAATTAACTGTTAATTTATACAGTGTTTAGGTTTTTTGCAAATTAATTTTTTACTTTTTAAGCAACACTCGCATTTTGAGAAAACTGCGCATCAGAGTCAGTACTTTCATCAGAAGGGGTTTCGTCAGTATTTTCAAGGCTTTCGCTTGGGTTTTCAGGTGTGTGAGTTTTAATTTGTACAATCAATGAGGGCAAAATTTCATGATAAAACGCTTTATTATATAGTATGCCTTGCTGGGGTAACTCACTCACAAAGTACTGTATATTATCTTGTAGCGCTTGGGCGTTTTCACTTTGCAGTGCTTTTTGAAACTCAATCGAAAGCGTGCTCACTAAGCTGTCGTTAATATCTTCTAAATGTTGCAAGTTTTCATCTGTATGGGGCTGAACCACAAAAAAATTGGCCACAATTGCCTGAATTTGCGCTACATACTTAGGTCTTATTATTTTGGCTTCTAATAAATTGTTTAGCTTGGTTTTGAGGCGAGTGTTTACTTGGGCAACACGTTCGTTAAATTGTTTTTTCTTGGTTTCTAACGCTTTTTTTCTATTGTTTTCAACTCTAATATAAGCGCCAAGCAAAGTGATAAGTAATAACAAAGCAAAGATAACAACATAAGTCATTGCTAGATATTCCTAGTTTGATTAATTTTTATTTGTCTTGTATTTTGCGCTAAAGCACTACGCTTGGCAATAAAATTAGTATAAACGGCTGCCCCAATTAAGTTTAGTACGTAAAACGTTGTAGTAAGAGTAGTTTTTTGGGTGAATTAAGCGCAGTTTTCTGTCGGCTTTTTTAATAACCACTTCATCGCCGGGTAAAACGGCAAGCACTACATGGCTGTCGCAACTGACTTGTAAGCTGTCGGTGTTCTCAAGGCTTAACTTTAAGCGCACTTCGTTATCGGCATCAACCACTAAGGGTCTGCTTGATAATGTATGCGGAAACATAGGCACTAACGAAATTGCATTAAGCTCAGGTGTTAAAATGGGCCCGCCACCCGATAAAGAATAAGCCGTAGAGCCGGTAGGGGTTGATACAATTAAGCCATCAGAGCGCTGAGAAAACACAAAGTCATTATTAATAAAAGCTTCAAACTCAATCATGTGGGCAACTTTGTCGGCGTGTAGCACCGCTTCGTTAACGGCTGAATTCGCACTTTTAAGTTCGTTATGGCGATATACTTCTACCTCGAGCAAAAAGCGTTTTTCTTCTAAATATTCGCCGCTTAACACTTGCTCTAGGCTACCTTCAAAGCCTTCTGGGTTTAAATCGGTTAAAAACCCTAAATTACCTCTGTTTACGCCTATTACAGCTACATCAAAGCGTGCCAGTACGCGTGCAGCACCAAGCATATTGCCATCGCCCCCTACAACAATAGCAAGGTCGGCTTGCTCGCCTAAGCTAACAAGGTCAACTTGATGAGTATCAGGGACATCCGATAACTGCCCACCGGTGCGCTTTTCTACAATCACGGTAAAGCCAAGAGCCGATAAAAAAGTATGTAAACGCTGTAACGTAGCCGCAGCTTTAGGATGGTTTGGTTTACCTATAAGGCCAATAGTTTTAAACGGTGAGTGCATAACGGCTACAATAAAAAGTAATAATATTTTTGTAGGGTAACTCAAAACAGAAGTGTTTGAAAACACAGATTTACCAATATGATAATGATTCAATTACGCCTGTATATTGCCAAGCTCACCTAAGAGCTTATTATTGGCTCAACAGATTAAATTACTCCTTTAATTTTTGTATTTAATGCTTAAAAATAGTTGCAGCAGTGTTTTATTGTAATGCATGCAACAACATATTCACTTAAAGCGTGCTTTAGGCTTGAATTTGTTTTAACTGCCCCGATATCTCTTTCATGCAACAAGATGTAGATAACATGAATATAAACCCGCGAGATCAACAAATTTTTTCAGCAGTGATGAGCCTTTATTGTAATGGTGAAGGGTTACCCGTTCCATCAACAAAAATAGCGAAGCAAAAAGGCATGGCGGTTTGTTCTGCCACGGTACGAAATGCTATGGCGCGACTTGAAAAAGTAGGCTTGTTATATTCCCCTCATACATCGGCAGGGCGTGTACCTACAAACCAAGGGTTTGATTATTGGTTTGATGAGTTTTTTCCGTTAGCTGAAATAGCTAATTACTGGCAGCCAAAGCAAGCACAACTTGTGGAGCTTGCCCATGGATTAAGTAAAAAGTATCAAGTATGTTGTTGTGTAGGCTTACCACAAGCAAGCTCGCAACAAGTGTTTAGAGTAGAAGTGCTTGAGTTTGATTCTAACGATTGGCTTGTACTGCTAATAGATAGAGCAGGGCAAAGCCACAATATTTGTATCAACAAACCTGATGATTCCTCAGATGCTGTGCGTTATCAATTTGCAACTTGGTTAAACACAGTATTTAGCCAACAAACCTTAATGGAAGGTTTGTACAGAATGCAAGCAATGGCAAACACCGCACCGCGTAATTGCCATGACTCACTGACACAGTGGACGCGCCAGCTTAGTCAAAAGCTTGGATCAGATAACAGTATTGTAGTAGGCGAAAACTATTTATATAAAAAGGTCGATTGCGAACAAAGCTTAAATATTGGCGTTTCATTTTTAAATTTTGTCGAAGATAAACTCGCATTTAAAAACGGGGTATCAGTTTTAAACACTGAAAACTTACCGTTTACAGAGTGTAATGAGCTGATAGTAATTAGTGTGCCATACTTTCAAAATCAAGAGTATCAAAGCCGCTTTTGCGTAATTTGCCCTAAATCGGCGCAAATTGAACAATTAATCCAAGAATTTAAATTATTAGAGCCATCTAACTCTTGAATCTTTTTATTCAATCCCCATAATTACCGCAGTTGTAAAGAATTGGAGCACGTATTTTATGTCTGAGCAGACACAAAACCCAGAGCAAGAAGTAGAACTAAACGAAGAAGTAGCTCAAATGGAAGCTGATGTTGAAGCAGCAGTAGAAGCCGCAGAGCAACACGAAGCAGACCAAGAGCAAAGCCCTGAAGCTGAAATTGCAATGCTATACGCAGAGCTTGAAGCCGCTAAGCAAACCATTGCGGATCAAAAAGACAGCGTTGTACGCGCCGCCGCAGATGTAGATAACATTCGTCGTCGTGCTGCACAAGATGTAGAAAAAGCACATAAATTTGCACTGGAAAAGTTTGCTAACGAATTACTTCCAGTAATCGATAACCTAGAGCGTGCTATTGAGTTTTCTGATAAAGAAAACGAAACCTTAAAGCCATTGCTTGAAGGTATTGATATGACAGTTAAAAGCTTTAACGATGCGGTTGCAAAGTTTGGCGTTGAAATTGTTAACCCACAAGGTGAGCAATTCAATCCAGAATTCCACCAAGCAATGTCTATCCAACCAAGTAACGATGTTTCACCAAACACGGTACTTGCAGTAATGCAAAAAGGATACACATTAAATGGTCGTTTATTACGCCCTGCAATGGTTATGGTATCTAAAGCAGCAGACGCTTAATTAGTCACTGTTTATAAAAAATGCCTCATAATGAGGCATTTTTTTTTGTCTATTTTATAGTGGATTAACTGCACCAGCATAGTTAATAGCACGGCGCTAAACATTAAGCTTGAAAACGGCACTGCACTTTTTGCATGCACCACCGCAAGCAATGGGCCAACGAGCGCGCCACTGCCAAAGCGCAGCGTTCCAATAACAGCGGTGGCGGTACCGGTGTTTTTTTCAAACTTCATTAATATTAATGAATCAGCATTGCTTGCTGTTACCCCTAGGCTCATCATTAAAGGCGCAATGGCCGCTACAATGTAATATAAAGAAAGCTGCAACAAGCTAAACGTAAGCAGTGCCAGCCCAGAGGCAAAGCCACATACAAGCCCTATGTACAGCATTTTTCGAGAGCCAATTCTTGGTACAATTCGGGTATTTAAAAAGTTACCACACATAAGTGCCATGACATTAAATGCGAATAAAATACCAAATAATTGCTCAGACACATTATATAAATCTAGGTATACAAAAGGCACTGAGGTTAAAAAGCAAAAAAAGCCAAACGAGACAAACATAGAGCTTAATATGTCTGCACGTGCATCTTTATTACTAAGTACCGTTTTATAGCTGTCGAAAAACAAGGCTAGGCCTTTTTTCTCATTTTTATGAATGGGGATATCAATTAAATACACTTGTACAAACGCTAAAATTAAAAAGCTATAGGCAGCAAGAACCAAAAATATGGTTGACCATACTGAGAACCCTAAAATAAACGAGCCCACAGAGGGGGCAACTAAAGGCGCTACCATCATAATCATAGATACATACGACATGCCTTTAGCGGTGTTTTTTTGATAAATATGCCTAATTACGCCAGGCACAACCACCGTAGCTGCCGCGCCGGTGAATGCTTGCACGGCTCTAAGTACCCAAAAGGTGTGTATTTCGTTGGTAAAAGCCAGCGCAAATGAGCTTGCACCAAATAAGGTTAAGCCAATCCGGGTTAGTTTTCGTCGTCCGAGTTGATCGGCAATAGGGCCAAAAAATAACATGCCTAGCGAGTAGCCAGCCAAATAAATACTTAGCGAAATTTGTACATTTGGCATAGTGGTTTGTAAATCGTTCGCAATAACCAACATGGCCGGTAAGTACATGTCTATAGCCAGCGGCGTAATAGCAACAATACTGGCTAACAAGGGTAACAAAATTCGGGTATTAAAAGACGAGGCCGAGGCGTCCATGTAGTCACTCAACATTCACTAAAAACAAGGCTTATAGTGTAACAGGGCTATGCAAGGGTATAAACTTAGTTTGTCTGGCAAGGTCATTTATTTATTAAAAATAAAAAGCGGCGTAATAAAGAGCAAAGATTCTAAACTGGCACCGTGTTTGCTATTCTACAACTAATAAAAATTAAAGACTTGAAGGAAACACCATGAAAAAGCTAGCCCTTGCCTTACTCGCAACTGCAGTTTTAGCCGGCTGTAAAACATCGCCTACGGGGCGTACTCAAATTGCGCTGTATTCAGATCAACAAATGAGTGAAATGGGCACCGCAAGTTTTGCTCAAATGAAGGAATCACAGCCAATCAATAAAGATGTAAAAACCAATGCGTATGTAAATTGTATTGCTGAAAAGGTCGTGGCTGTTTTACCAAAAGAATACGCCTCACAAAATTGGGAAGTCGTGGTATTTGAAGATGAGTCGGCAAATGCTTTTGCATTACCTGGTGGCTACATAGGTGTTCATACGGGGTTATTAAAAATAGCCACCAATCAAGATCAGCTTGCAACCGTACTAGGGCACGAAGTGGGCCACGTTATAGCAGAGCATTCAAATGAGCGTGTATCGCAAAGCTCAATTTTAGATACTGGTATGCAATTAGGCAGCGCAGCGCTTGAAATGGGCAACGTACAATACCGCAACGAAATTATGCAAGGTTTAGGCTTAGGGGCGCAGTACGGCGTAGTTTTACCGTTTAGCCGTTCACACGAATCAGAGGCCGATACCATTGGCTTAGATTTAATGGCGCAGGCTGGCTTTAACCCACAAGAGTCGGTAACGCTTTGGCAAAATATGAGCGCAGCAGGCAGTGGTAGCACACCTGAGTTTTTATCTACTCACCCTGCACCGAGCAATCGAATTAATAATTTACAAGCACAAATGAGCGAAGCACTTAGCGAGCAAAGTACGGCTAAATCGCAGGGTAAAAACCCGCAATGTACGCTGTAAATTAGTTTTTATATAAAAAGCCCCTGTAAGCGGTTTACTTACAGGGGCTTTATTTTATTAAGCATCAAGCTATTACTCACTTAGTGCTTGTTTAAACACTGCCTTAAATCGCTCAAAATCTTCTACTTGCGGTAAATGACCTAAATTATCAAGCTCAAACAGTTGCGCATCAGGAATGAGCGCAGCAGCGTGTTTTCCTAATTTGTCGTAACGCCCCAGCTGATAATCTATCCCGTCTTTTTTCCAGTTTCGGCCAGGGCCTGTTCTGTCACGCGTACCAATAATTAATTTAACGGGCACCGTTAAGTCTTTAAATTCAGTGATCACCGGTTGGGTAAAAATCATATCGTAGGTTTTAGCGTTAACCCAGGCAATTTGCTCTTTATCTGGGCCTTGTATTTGCCCTGTAATAAAGTCGGTTAATGCTGAATACTGGGTATTCCATTGACCATCGTAATAGTTTTTTTGCTGGTACTTTTTAACACCTTCGGGCGTTTTGTTAAGCTCATTTTTATAAAAAAAGTTGGTGTCTTTGTATTTTACATAGTGTAAGTAGTTTTCAAGCCCTATTGGATTAAGCAAAATCAGTTTAGTGGTTGTATCTGGGTACATTAATGCAAAACGGCTCGCTAGCATTCCCCCCATAGAGTGGCCAACAACAATCGACTTTTCAAGATTTAGCGAGTCCATTAATGCATGTGTATGATGCGCAAGCGCCGCAAATGAATATTGATAGTTAGTGGGCTTTGAAGACTTACCAAAACCAATTTGATCGGGGATCAGCACCCCAAATCCAAGCGACTGTAAGTAACGGGCTGTGGGGCTCCAGTAGTCGGCATTAAAGTTTTTACCGTGCATTAGCGTCACTGTTGGCATATTTTTTTGCGTGGGTTTTAAATAAATATACGCCATTTTTAGCGATTGCTTTTGTGATGCAATATCAAAATAATTTACTTTAAAATCATACTGGTAATTTGTTAAAAGTGCATCGTAAGAGAGGGTTTTAGAGGGTTCTGTACTACTGGCAAATGCATTATTAGTAAAGGCTAATAATGCAGACAAACAAATAACTTTAATCGCTGGCATTTCCTTACTCCTATTAAAGGCAAGCACACGGCTTTAATTAAAGTAGGACAATAACTAAGTATTAAAGGCTGTTCAATTAAATAGTTTTCATGGCAAAAAAAGAGCACTGTTTAAGTGCTCCGTTTAAAAGTAATGTTGACTCTGTTTTACACTGTATGGACTTAAAAAGTCCACTCAACGTGTATTTGTGGAACCGATTCAGTGACCTCAGTGCCTAGCTTGTTATGCCAGTATTGCAGTTCCATACCCAGTAATAGGGTGTTTTCTTTCATTTCTAACGCGTGGCCCATATCCCATACTAAAATAGGCTGTGCAAGTATCCACGCTTCTACGTCGTTACCAAATTCATCTTCGCGCTCTGCAATGTACTCAGCGTGTCCTTTAAAGCTAAATTTTTGCGAGCCTACGGTAAACGGGTATTCAAAGGCTACATCAAACATCCAGCTGTTAGTTTCAATAGGGGCACCGCCTTTGGCTACGCCTTCACTGTCATCAATATAGGCAGTGACAAGTGTTTGAAAAAAGTTGAACCCAGGTACATCCCAGCTTAATTTAACACCCGGTAGGTATTTCATCATTTTGGCATCGCCGGCAACGTTAATTCCGCCAGTAAGGCCTACATCTAATAATGCACCAGCGCCAATTTTCTCACNGATAAGCTTAGCGTTGAATACCATTCGCCGTAAAAGTCGCTATCTTGGTAGCCGTCGGTTGTATCGTCTTTGCTGTAATCAATAAAGAAAAAGTTATCACCGTAATCATAGCCCGATGCATGTTGCAGCGAGTAAACAGTCGTGTCTGATTCTTGCTTGGTAAATGGGTTTTTTTGGTCGCCATTATTAACATGTAATGCGGTACTGCTCCAATTAGCAGCAAGGGCAGAAGATGATAAAGCGATTGACGTAAGGGTAACGAGGGGAAGTATTTTTTTATATTTCATAATCTGTATTTAACTATAATTTTAGTGACACGCGAAAGCGCGCATTATAGCACAAGGTATTGATTTGTAGATTATTATTTTAACATATGTTGCAGCTTATTTATTAAGCTGCAACATAAGATTTTGCACAAAATTTAGGCTTTATTGCGGCGCAAACAAATAACGGCAATGGCAGTAAAAGCTAAAATAAAGCAATAGTAAGATGACGTTGATACTTCCCACGGGCTAATTTTAAACGTAGCACCTAACAGTAATGCTTGAGCACCATAGGGCAGTGAGCCTTGCGTAACACAAGCAAAAATATCGAGTAAACTTGCAGAGCGTTTACCACTTATTTCGCCATCATCAGCAAGTTTTTTAGCAATAGGACCTGCAACAATAATTGATACCGTGTTATTGGCTATACACACGTTGCTGGTTAATACCAATGCAGCTATACCAAGCTGATCAGCTACTTTGCGGTGCCACTTGGCAATCACTTTTGTAATGGCTTNCCGCCGTTAATACGAATAAATTCAGATAAGCCACCAATAAACATGGAAAGTAAAAATATTTCCTGCATATCGGTAAAACCTTTGTAAATATCTTTTACAAAGCTTGCGCCTTCGTAGCTGCCGGTAAAGCCCATTAGCGCAGCAAATACAATACCGCTAAATAGCACCACAAACACGTTCATACCGGCAACAGCCAATACTAAAATAAAGGCATAAGGCAGCACTAATAATAAATCAAAATCTTTAGTCTCTACAGCTTGTGGAGCAGGTGTTAAATAAAGCAGCAAAGCAATGGTTAATACGGCAGCAGGAACCGCTATTTTTAAGTTTTCTTTAAACTTGTCTTTCATTTCACAGCCTTGCGTACGCGTTGCCGCAATGGTTGTGTCTGAAATAATAGAAAGGTTATCACCAAACATTGCGCCCGATACTATAGTACCGGCCATTAGCGCAGGGTCGATGCCTGTTTTAACGGATACCGCATAAGCAATTGGCCCTATAGCACCAATGGTACCCATTGATGTACCCATTGCAGTAGAGACAACCGCAGCAATTAAAAATAGCCCAGGTAATAACAGCGACGGGGGAATAAGTGACAAGCCAGCGTTTACAACCGCATCCACACCACCGGTGGCACTTGCTACTGCCGAAAATGCACCAGCAAGTAAATAAATTAAACACATGGTAATAATGTTGTTGTGTCCTGCGCCTTTAATAAAGGTTTCAACACATTGGTTTACAGTGCCTTTGTTTAAAATAAAGGCAAGCATAATAGCGGGTAGTATAGCAACCGGCGCTGGGAGCTGGTAAAAAGCGTAATCAACCCCTTGCGATTGTAAATATAAACCTGAGCCTAAAAAAAGGGCTACAAAGGTAAGAAGGGGAAGCAAAGATAGGATTGCTTTGTTTTTATTAAATGTTGGCTGCATTGTATTCCTCATAACCAGTTAATATAACCACAGCCAAAACTCCTCTTTTAGCTGAATTTAGTAGATCACTCTTTAATTGAAAAGTAGATGACCACAGCGCCCGCAAGCCAAAGACCAAATCGACGCGAAAGAGAAGTTTAAATGTATAGATGGCTAAAGTAAACTGGTATTGTTATTATTATTTAATTAAGGGCTTACCTGACTATTGCACGACTTTTAGATAATATCTACCGGTGTGCGATTATATGCGGCTAATAATTGCTCAAAGCAAGTTTAGGGCGGCAAATTAGTCAGGGTACGCAACAACAGATCCAACTAAATCAGATTAAGGCAATAACAATGAATCGAATAGGTGTTTTTGGTGCTAACGGCAGAATGGGCTTAGCCCTATTAGAAGCCGCGACAATTAAAGAGCAAACACAACTTGGTGGTGCGTATGTTCGCAGCAGCTCATCGTTATTGGGTATTAATGTAAATCAAGTAAACAGTTCAGCCGACAAATCTATTAGCTTTAGCGACGAGAGCAAGGTTGCTGATGTTGATGTACTTATCGATTTCACGTTACCAGCAGGTATGCGCAATCACTTAAAAACAGCGATGGATAAAAAACTGCCTATGGTTATAGGCACCACAGGTTTAACTAGCGATGACATGGCATTATTAGAAAATGCTGCTAAACATATTCCTATTGTGTTTGCGCGTAACTACAGCGTTGGCGTTAATGTGCTACTTAACCTAGTACAAACAGCGGCCACTAAATTTGGTGACGACCTAGATATAGAAGTTTTTGAAGCGCATCATCGTTATAAAATAGATGCGCCATCGGGCACAGCATTAGCCATTGGTGAATCTATTGCACAGGCTAAAGGGTGGGATCACGATGAAGTAGCGGTATACGACCGCAGCCAAGTAGAAACCGCAAAATCGCAAAATGAAATTGGCTATTCAGTACTAAGAGGCGGGGACATAGTAGGTGAACACACCGCCTATTTCGCAACTATGGGCGAAAGGCTTGAATTAACCCATAAAGCAAGTTCGCGAATGACCTTTGCATTAGGAGCTATAAGGGCTGCGCAGTGGTTACAAAATAAACCAGCAGGACTTTATGATATGCAAGATGTGCTAGATCTGAAGTAGTTTAGTTACTTTTTTAGCTGTTTGGGTCTATTTTTGCCTAAAACTACTTATTTGTAGTGTTTATCTAAATAACGTTAGACCTAAATAGCATCTTCATGTAGAATGCAGCCAATTTGCCAAAAATTACTAAATGCGTGTTTCCAATTATACCCAAGTGGCTAGTAAAACCAGGGGTTTCAGTGGGAATGAAAAGAGTTTTAGGCAAGAAAAATGATTGAAGGTTTAGCGTTTTATATCGGCATCATTTAAGACTGCGTAAAACAATTTAAGCTCACAAAAAAATCTGGTTTTGACGATCCCTCTGGGTATTGGCGGGGTGTTAAGCATTTGCTTACTCCCGTTTTTTACTGTTAGGAGGTTTAACTTGACTAAATCCGCTCTGTTAGTCCTAGAAGACGGCACAGTGTTTCGCGGTACTGCAATCGGCGCTGACGGCATGTCAGTCGGTGAAGTAGTATTCAATACGTCTATGACTGGTTATCAAGAAATTTTGACTGATCCATCATACGCGGAACAAATCGTAACTTTGACGTACCCACATATCGGCAATACGGGTACCAACAGCGAAGACGAAGAAGCGAATCAAATTTGGGCTAAAGGCCTAGTGATCCGTGATTTGCCACTGCTAGCAAGTAACTTTCGTAACGAGCAATCGTTAGATGATTACTTAAAACAACGTAATATTTTAGGTATTGCGGACATCGACACCAGAAAGCTTACCCGTATTTTGCGCGACAAAGGCGCACAAAACGGCTGTATTATTGCCGGTGACGAGTTAGACGAAAACAAAGCGTTACAAGCCGCGCAAACCTTCCCAGGTTTAAAAGGTATGGATTTAGCAAAAGTTGTCTCAACCAAGGAAAATTTTGAGTGGCGCGAATCAAGCTGGACATTAGGCCAAGGATTTAAAACCCTTAGCAGCGATGATGAAAAGTTTCATGTAGTAGCCTACGACTTCGGTGTTAAACGTAATATTTTACGTATGCTAGTTGATCGCGGTTGTAAATTAACCGTTGTACCAGCGCAAACCTCAGCCGCCGATGTACTTGCTTTAAACCCAGATGGTATCTTCTTATCTAATGGTCCTGGCGATCCAGAGCCATGTACTTACGCTATTGATGCAATTAAAACCTTTTTAGAAACCGACACACCAATTTTTGGTATTTGTTTAGGGCATCAATTATTAGCACTGGCCTCAGGTGCTAAAACAGTCAAAATGAAATTTGGCCACCACGGTGGTAACCACCCAGTAAAAGACTTAGACCGCGATGTAGTAATGATCACCGCACAAAACCACGGTTTTGCTGCCGATGAAGACACACTACCAAGTAACTTACGTGCCACGCACAAATCGTTATTTGATGGGACACTACAAGGTATTCATCGTACTGATAAGCCAGCGTTTAGCTTCCAAGGTCACCCAGAAGCAAGCCCAGGCCCGCACGATGCAGCCCCATTATTTGACCACTTCATCGACCTGATGCAAGCGCGTAATAACTAATTTAACTGGAGTAATAATGCCAAAACGTACCGATTTAAAAAGCATTCTTATCTTAGGCGCAGGCCCAATTGTAATTGGTCAAGCTTGTGAATTTGATTACTCTGGTGCTCAAGCGTGTAAAGCACTTAGAGAAGAAGGCTTTAGAGTTATATTAGTTAACTCAAACCCAGCGACTATCATGACTGACCCGGAAATGGCCGATGCAACGTACATCGAACCTATTCATTGGGAAGTGGTAGAAAAAATTATTGAAAAAGAAAAGCCAGATGCAGTACTACCAACAATGGGTGGTCAAACGGCATTAAACTGTGCACTTGATTTAGATAAGCACGGTGTACTGGCTAAACACGGCGTTGAGCTAATTGGCGCAACCGCCGATGCAATCGACAAAGCAGAGAACCGTGAACGCTTTGACGTAGCCATGAAAAACATTGGCCTTGAATGTCCACGTGCTGAAATTGCTCACTCTATGGATGAAGCACACGATACGCTAACACGTATTGGTTTTCCGTGTATTATTCGTCCTTCTTTCACTATGGGTGGCACTGGTGGCGGTGTGGCTTACAACATGGAAGAATTTAACGAAATCTGTGAGCGCGGCCTAGATTTATCACCAACAAGTGAGTTGCTGATTGATGAATCACTGATTGGCTGGAAAGAATATGAAATGGAAGTTGTTCGCGACAAAAAAGACAACTGTATCATTGTATGTTCTATCGAAAACTTTGACCCAATGGGTGTACACACTGGTGATTCAATCACCGTTGCGCCAGCACAAACGCTAACCGACAAAGAATATCAATTAATGCGTAATGCCTCTATGGCGGTACTGCGCGAAATTGGTGTTGAAACCGGTGGTTCAAACGTACAGTTTGGTGTAAACCCTGATGATGGCCGTATGGTTATCATTGAGATGAACCCACGTGTATCTCGCTCATCAGCACTGGCATCTAAAGCAACGGGTTTCCCTATTGCTAAAATTGCCGCTAAGTTAGCAATTGGTTACACGTTAGATGAACTTCAAAACGACATTACGGGTGGTAAAACACCAGCGTCATTTGAACCATCAATCGACTACGTAGTAACAAAAATTCCTCGCTTTAACTTTGAAAAATTTGCCGGCGCGAACGACCGCTTAACAACGCAAATGAAATCAGTGGGCGAAGTAATGGCGATTGGTCGTAACCAGCAAGAATCGTTACACAAAGCATTACGCGGTCTTGAAGTAGGCGCAACGGGCTTTAACCCAATTGTGGCACTTGATGACCCGAAAGCGCGCGAAAAAATCATCCGTGAACTACGCGAGCCAGGCGCTGAGCGTATTTGGTACATTGCCGATGCAATGCGCCACGGTATGAGCGTAGAAGAGGTATTTGAACTTACCAAAGTTGATCCTTGGTACTTAGTACAAATAGAAGACATTTTAAAAGACGAAGCTAAAATTGCTGAAGGTGGCATGGCCGGCTTAAATGCCGAGTTTTTACGTAAACTTAAGCGTAAAGGCTTCGCCGACCCACGTATTGCTGAAATTGCTGGTGTATCTGAAGCCGAAATTCGCAAAAAGCGTCATCAGTTAAACATTGTACCTGTGTACAAGCGTGTTGATACCTGTGCTGCTGAATTTAGCTCAGACACAGCTTACATGTACTCAACGTACGATGAAGAGTGTGAAGCGAACCCGTCAGACAAAGACAAAATCATGGTTATTGGCGGCGGTCCTAACCGTATCGGCCAAGGCATTGAGTTTGACTACTGTTGTGTGCACGCAGCCCTTGCACTACGTGAAGACGGCTATGAGACCATCATGGTTAACTGTAACCCTGAAACGGTTTCTACCGATTACGATACCTCTGACCGTCTATTCTTTGAACCAATTACACTTGAAGACGTATTAGAAATTGTACGTGTTGAAAAACCAAAAGGTGTGATTGTACAGTACGGTGGCCAAACACCACTTAAATTAGCACGTGAGCTTGAAGCGAATGGTGTGCCAGTAATTGGTACTTCACCAGATGCGATTGACCGCGCAGAAGACCGCGAGCGTTTCCAACAGTTAGTAGAGCGTCTTGATTTACTACAACCAGAAAACGCAACAGTTACATCAACTGAAGAAGCATTACTTAAATCAGGTGAAATTGGCTTCCCACTGGTTGTGCGTCCATCGTACGTACTGGGTGGCCGTGCAATGGAAATTGTTTACGATGAGCAAGACTTACGTCGTTACATGACCGAAGCGGTACAAGCTTCAAATGAAGCGCCAGTACTACTTGATCACTTCTTAGATAATGCAATCGAAGTTGACGTTGATGCAATTTGTGACGGCGAGCAAGTAATTATTGGCGGTATCATGGAGCACATTGAGCAAGCGGGTGTTCACTCGGGTGACTCAGCGTGTTCATTACCTGCACACTCTTTATCACAAGAAGTGCAAGATGTTATGCGCAAACAAGTAACCGATATGGCACTTGAGCTTGGCGTAGTGGGCTTAATGAATACACAATTTGCTGTAAAAGATGGCAAAGTGTACTTAATTGAAGTGAATCCACGTGCGGCGCGTACTGTACCGTTTGTATCTAAAGCGACCGGTATTGCACTTGCAAAAGTAGCCGCGCGTTGTATGGCGGGNGGGTCAGTCTTTAGCAAGCCAAGGCATTACTAAAGAAGTAATTCCACCGTATTACAGCGTTAAAGAAGTTGTTTTACCGTTTGCTAAGTTCCAAGGTGTGGATCCTATCCGTGGCCCAGAGATGCGCTCTACAGGTGAAGTAATGGGTGTTGGCGATACTTTCGCCGAAGCGTTCGCAAAAGCACAATTAGGTGCAAGCAACACTTTACCACGCGGTGGTCGCGCGTTACTATCTGTACGTAACAGCGATAAGTCTCGTGTTGTAGAACTTGCTAAAACCATGACAGACCTTGGTTTTGAAATTGATGCAACAGGTGGCACAGCAGAGGCTTTAAAAGAGGCCGGTATTGAAGTACGCCGTGTAAACAAAGTATATGAAGGCCGCCCGCATATTCTTGATAACATCAAGAATAAAGAGTACAGCTATATCGTAAATACCACCGAAGGTCGCCAAGCGATCGAAGATTCGAAGGTGTTGCGTCGTGGTGCATTGCAAAACAAAACCAACTACACGACAACCTTGAACGCGGCATTTGCTAACTGTACTGCTAACCAAGCGGACGACCGTAGTAAAGTGACGTCAGTTCAAGAGCTACACCAGCGATTGAACTAAGGAAATGTACCAAGGCCACTAGGCCTTGGTGTTAAGTGAGAAAAGTATGCAATCAATTCCGATGACAGTTCGTGGCGCAGAGTTACTGCGCGAAGAGCTTAACGAATTAAAAACAGTTACCCGTCCTAAAATCGTAAATGATATTGCGATTGCACGTGAACATGGTGACTTAAAAGAAAACGCTGAATACCACGCAGCGCGTGAGCAACAGGGTTTTTGCGAAGGCCGTATTCAAGAAATTGAAGCTAAGCTTTCAAATGTGCAAATTATTGACGTAACTAAAATGCCTAATACAGGTAAAGTTATTTTTGGTACTACTGTCACTATTGTAAATGTAGAAACAGGTGCCGAAGTAACCTACCGTATTGTGGGTGATGACGAAGCAGATATTAAAAATAACTTAATTTCTGTTAACTCACCGATTGCGCGCGGTTTAATTGGTAAACAAACAGATGATGCTGTGACCATTAAAACGCCTAAAGGCGACGTTGAGTACGAAATCATTGACGTTGAGTATCTTTAATATTTAGCTCACAGTAATGTACAAGCAAAAACCGATGCGATTGCATCGGTTTTTTTATGCCTAAAAACTAGCTAATGCCAACTTATCCTCATAAACCCCATATATAACACCACCCCTCAAAATAGGCAGCTGAGTTAAACGGATTGGCATAATTGGATTGCTAAAAAAGCGCATGCCATTACTCGTTAAAAAATTTATAAATAAAATGGTGACTGCATAAATGCTAAACACACTCTACGCTTATTCATATTGCATAAAGAGTGTGCGTGTTGATATAGGTACATTCATATAGGTAATGTGTAAATGCATAACGGCTTTTACACAGTGGAATCACTTTATTAAAAGGAACATTCATGGCTAATATACTTTATCCAGCGCCTTTAAAAGTAGGCTCTAAAATTGCTATTTGCTCGCTTTCGTCGGGCTTAAAAGAAAAATACCATGCACGATTAGATAGAGTGATAGACGGTTTAAAACACCGTGGTTACGAGGTAGTAGAAGGGGAGTTTTTACGCCAAAATAAACCCCGCGATGAATTAGATGCAAAAGCGCATGCCAAGCAATTAATGGGCTTTTTGCTAGACGATGAGGTTGCCGCCATTATGCCGCCAATGGGCGGAGAGCTGGCAATGGAAATTTTGCCACTACTGGATTATAACGCCATAAAAGAGGCCAAACCTAAATGGCTGGTGGGTTTTTCTGATGTGAGCACAATTGCTTGTGCACTTACGGCTAAGTGCCAATGGGCAACACTTCATAGTGCCAACCTAATGCAGCTCCACCCTGATGAAACAAACCCCTACAGCTTACAAATTTTTGAAACCATTACCTACGAGTCGGGAAGTAAATTTGAGCAAGGACCTTCTGCTTATTATCAAAAAAATAAACCCAATTACGCACAAAACCCCGATGAGCTGCTAGCGCCAAGCGAGCCTACCCAGTGGCAGTGCCTAAATTACACTGATGAGCGCACAATAGAGATGTCTGGGCGCTTATTTGGCGGCTGCCTTGATACCGTAGGATTATTGCTGGATTCGCCATTTTTAGCATTGCACGACTTTAAAAAACACAGTGCGAACGAAGGGCTAATTTTATACCTAGAAAATTCAGAGCTTACGCCTACCACCGTGGCACGATTTTTACTGTCGCTCAAACTTGCCGGTGTATTTGATGATATTAACGGCCTTATTTTAGGGCGCAGCGAAATAACACAAAGTCATCACGATGCATTTGATTACCGCCATGCGCTAGAGGTGGCATTGGGTGGGTGTTTATTCCCGGTAATAATAGATGCTGATATTGGCCATGTGCAGCCAAATTTAAACTTAGTTAATGGCGCAAAATGCTCACTCACGGCCGATATTAACCAAGGTAAAGTACTCAATGCCTCACTAAACACTGAACTTATTTAACGTTTATTTTGAATAACATATAAATACACGCGTATAATGCGCAGGCCGTGAACAGATAAGTTCACGGTACATTCTCAGGGCGGGGTGAAATTCCCCACCGGCGGTATGTTTTACTCATTAGTTTTTGAATAAACGAGCCCGCGAGCGCTTTATTTAATAATCGTTTTTTAATGTATTAAATAAAGGTCAAGCAGATCTGGTGAGATGCCAGAGCCGACGGTTATAGTCCGGATGAAAGAGAATATAGCTTGTAGCGTATGCAAACACGTGGCCTGTGGCTGCGTGTTTAATACCAATTCGCAATAATACTTAATTATTTTGAGCGACACGTTTTTCTAACCTCAAAATAAATCACTTAATTAAGCGGATTGGTATAAGCTGTTTAGTGGCAAAAAGTGCGCAATTTAGTTTGTGTATTTTGCCATGCCTTTCAGTGTCCTGAATCTATTTATTTTTATGTGGAATATAATAATGATTCAGTCTTTACTTAGCCAATTTGGCAAAAGCCACACCCGTGTAGAAAACGCCATTGCTGCTTTGCAGCAAGGCCAAGGGGTACTTGTTGTTGATGACGAGAACCGCGAAAACGAAGGTGATTTTGTTTTTTCTGCCGAGCATTTAACGACCCAACAAATGGCGGAAATGATCCGCGAAGGCAGCGGTATTGTGTGCCTGTGTATGGGCGATGAGCGTATTAAGCAGCTCGAGCTACCGCAAATGGTAACTCACAACACCAGC